>DATHZY010000407.1:0-4773 GCA_035458325.1 Saprospiraceae bacterium
ATTATTATTGCCTGTATCACCAATGTAAACATAGTCTTCGTCTGTTGCCAATTCCTCCCAGTCTATACTTTGTACGCCTGTTATCCTGACGGTTTTTGTGGCGAAGTCAGGGTTTTTTAGGTTAAAGACATATAATTCGGCCGGATTCCCGCTATCATTATTACCCACATAGAGATCGTTATCCAGCGAGATCATGCCAGAACACTCATCGAGCTCTGAGGTCAGCGGTGCAATGGGTTTGAGTTTTGGATCTAAAGTAATGGTTGAAGTGCACGCCAGTCCAAAAAGCACAAGACTTAAAACAGGGATATACAGTAGCATGAAAGAAATGAGATGAGCGTAGATCAAAAGTAACCCAGGTGGATTTAAAACGAATGACAAGAAGAACCAAATATATTAGTTTTAGTTTCGTCAATCAAACCAGGTCATTAAAGTATCACTTTAAGTCAAATGTTCAGTACCAAAGTCTTGTCTTATCACTTTGCATTAAAGCCGGACATCAGCCTGCCAAAGGACATTGAATGGCTGATGCCATACGATGATCCGGAAACCAGGAAGTGCATGTCAAGCTTTTACCAGAAGTTTTACAATGACGACCATCAGCGAACATTTATCCTGGGCATTAACCCGGGTAGATTTGGCGCTGGATTGACCGGGGTGCCATTTACGGATCCGATCCGGCTGAACCAATTAGGCATTGAAAATATGTTTCCTCAAAAGCCTGAACTGTCGAGTGTCTTTATCTATGACATGATTGATGCTTGCGGCGGTCCGTCAAGTTTTTACAAGAAATATTATATCACCTCCTTAAGTCCGCTAGGTTTTGTCAAGGCGGGAAAAAACTATAATTATTATGACGATCCAAAATTGAGTCAGATCGTCAGGCCATTTATCATTTCTAATATCGAAACACAATTGAAATTTGGAGCTGACACATCAAAGGTCTTTTGCCTGGGCCAGGGCAAGAATTATGAATACCTGTCTAAGCTCAATGATGAGTACCAATGGTGGGAGAGGGTGATCCCCCTACCCCATCCACGGTGGGTCATGCAGTACCGGTTGAAGAGGAAGGAGGAGTTTGTTCAGATGTACCGAGAGTGGTTACATGCCGTTGAAAACGGCTCCACTGATTAATATGTTGAACATGCTTTTTTTGATCTGTCGTACGCGAGCGTAGGTACAACCTACGCTCAACGTTCTTAACTAGAATGGAGGCCTGCGGCCTCCATTCATTTAGTATTTAGCGATTCCAGGCTATTTTACTATACTTATAAGTGATGTCCAGATACCCTGATCCGTGACAGCTTTGACCATATGTATTCCTGCGGGCAATAAATGAATATCAACTTCTGAATTCGCCCCGTTAATTTGCTTGCGTAGTAATTGTTTTCCTTCTATTGAATAGATTTCAATCTGATTGATCGTCAGGTCACTTTGGAAATGCACAGCATCTATGGCGGGGTTTGGTTGCATTGCAATCCTGTCCTTTTCAACTAATTGAATGCCATCTACGAATAAATCCAAATCTAAAGCGAGTACCTGATAACCTGAAGTAAAAGGCGAATTATTGTCGAACTGTGTTCCAATACCTGCCCAGACATAAAGCCAACCACCTTGAGGAAAGTCTTCAGGTGTTGTGCCGGTATTTGCATCAACATCCACCCTGACCTGGATTTTCGACCCCAGATCGTGGGTTGTATAAATGGTAAATCCGCCGGCTGAAATGTTACTGACACTATCAATTAAAAGCTCATCTAACCAAACATAGCTTGATTCATCTTCCTCCGTCAATGCGGTAACCTGACGGGGTGTATTTAAAACATTTCCTGATGATATCAACTCAATCGTATCTGGTATAATTTCAAGCAGACCATTAAACTGGTCTATCACTCCGGAAACGCGGAGCTCATCACCCTCGGTAACCACATAGGTACCCGCATCAAAAGAGAATACATTGATCCCGACATTATTTGCGTCTATGATATAAAAGCTGTAGGCATCTGGCTGAAAATTAACACCATGCACCACACCGGTTATGGTTGTAGGTACGCCATCAAATAATGCAGATCCATTACTATTGACCAGGCGAAGTTGCTCAAGGGTAAAATCATTATAAATATTTGGATCATAGACATAGATCGTGCCGGTCATGCCCTGGGCAGCATGGGGATCGCATTTATATTGATAGGTTCCCGGTATCAGGAACATGAATTCATATTGCCACGGCCCGCTGGCAGGCGCTCCACTAAAAAAGCTCTCAGGGTTTCCTGGAAATGCACTTTGCTGGCCGTTGACATTGTGCGCATGGCCTTCGTTATTGACCCACCTGATCACACTTCCAACTTCGATCACAGCTACGTTTGGATTGAAAGCGAAGTTGGCTAATTCAATGATCAGATCAGGTCCTTGTGTACCTCCACTTGAATTTTCCGCGCCTGGTGTTCCGCTCACTTCAAAGCCATTGATGATAACTCCTGTGCCAGCACCACTAAACTGCCAGTTAGCGCCGTCATTGTTATCCAACGCTGAATCGATCAGCTCGAGTGTAGGGCCATTTCCATCGGGCTCGGTTGGCCAGGGATCCGAATCATCGAATCGAACGCTATCCACCACATTTCCCAATGCATCTGCCAGCGAAATGAGCTCTCCACCATTGCTGAGTGCGCCACTTTCCCACTCATCGACCACGATCCCATAGACATTGAGCATGGCCTGGGCATTGAAAGCTATGACATAATAATCACCGGGCTGTAGATCGATATCCGGAAAAGTATCTTCAATACCCTCCAGGAAATACCAGCCACCGATATTGACCATCGCGTTACCGGCATTGAAGATTTCAAGGAATTCGAGTGAATCTGTATTCGTTTCCGGTGGATTATAGCTTATTTCATTGATGACGACTTGTGACTCGAGGTTGCCTGAAATCACAAGCATGATAAAGAGGGAAATGATGGTTTGTAGAAATGTCCTTTTCATATATAATCGGTTAAATGGTGGATGGTCAATAAGACAAATATAATTTATTCGTATTAATGAAATTTATTTGTGTGGCAGGAAGTTTTCTGCAATCATACAACGGACACTACCTCCGCCTATCGTTTCAATAGTGTGTACATCACTGGAAACGATGCGGGCGTGACGTTGGATAGCAGCAAGTTGTTCCTCATCGAGACTTTGATGGGCTGATCGGGACATAACCATGAGCTGCTCTCCGGCACGATTTCGTATCGCCAGCATGTTGCCCGCAAAAGAATCTATCTGGTCTTTTCGAAGTAGTACCACTTCCCTGCCAAAGGAAGCAAGATGAGCTGTCAGCTCTTCACCTCTTGAAGGTGGTTCGATGACATCCTGGCAAACAACAGAAACCCCATCCCCGATGGCCATCATCACATTCGTGTGATATATATCCTGGCCATGATACCTGGCGACAAATGTAAAAGCTATATAGTCCATCATTCTGCACCATTGATTTAGTACACCGGCATCGGTGCGGGGACTAATGCAGGCATAGGCTATCCGGTTGACACGATCCAGCACCATACTTCCGGTACCTTCAAGAAACAGGTCACTCGCTTCATATCGCTCAAAATCGAGTCGCTCTGAAACCGCATAGGATTGCTCCAATTCCTCAATGAGTTCTTCCCTCCTTTCCTGGCGCCTGAGGTTAGCAAACATAGGGTAAGTAACTACAGTGCCATCTTCATGGAATGATATCCAATTATTAGGGAAAATAGCATCCGGAGTGACAGGAAATGCTGTATCCTGCACTACCTGGACGTCCACGCCTTCAGCCCGTAATACGGACACCAGTTTGTCAAATTCCTCAATGGCCTTCAATTTGACAGCTTCATTGTCCATATCCGGTTTATGCTGGAAAGTATTATTGGCTGCGGTTTCTGCATTGTATCCAAAGGCGGCAGGTCGTACCATGATAATCTTTGACGTCGTCTGTGATGACATAGGAATGCTTTTTAATGCCTGACAAAGGTAGCAGAAGAAGTCCTTATGATTCCGGAGCAGTTTTCAGGATATTAGCCAAACCTCTTTAATTTTCGGTCATCATCTGTCGGGAAACGTGAAAACTGTCGAAAAAATAAGGCGGCCAGACTTGAAATGCTCAGGCCTGGCCGTCTTTCATCGAAAACCTGGTCAGGCGCCTAAGGCAGTCAAAATGACTTCATTACATTTAACCTGTTCAAATCATCTATTTTCGCCTTTTCTTTTTTTAACCAATCACCTCCACCCTTTTATGCCATTCATTGACTCGATAAAAATTCCCACCTTTGCCGCCGGCCTTTTGGGAGGCCTCCTGGTAGTTTCTACCCTGACATCCTGCAAAACGTCCACAGATCCATCCGATACTGTGTCAAGCCCATTAATGAGTATGACTGAAAAAAACATTCCTACCCCGGTAGCCACTAAAAAACCAAAAGAGCTAACCACACATGGGCATACAAGAGTGGATCCCTATTACTGGTTAAATGAGCGTGAAAATCCTGAGGTCATCGATTACCTGACGGCTGAGAACCAATACCTGGATACAATGCTTTCTCATTCTAAAGGCTTCCAGGAGAAACTCTACAATGAGCTGGTAGGAAGGATTAAACAAACGGACATGTCTGTTCCCTACAAAGACAATGGGTACTACTACATCACCCGCTACGAAGAGGGCCAGGAATATCCGATCCATAGTCGTCGCAAAGGAAATATGGATGCCGCTGAAGAGATCATGCTGGATGTCAATCAACTGGCCAAAGGCTTTGATTACTA
>DATHZY010000408.1:0-3088 GCA_035458325.1 Saprospiraceae bacterium
GTCTGCAAAGAGCGCTTGACAGGTTGTGGCTGTTGTACAGCGAAACCGAAAACCTCTACAATACAACAACACTATCCCCCCAGCTATGCGAGCTTCGGAACCTGATCACGATTGCTTATCTGGTCACACGATCCGCATCGATGAGACATGAAAGCAGGGGATTGCACTATACGACTGATTTTCCGGACTTGCTGGATCACAGGGAGGAAACGCTGATGTAAAAGTTAGCAGTTAGCAACTAGAAGTTAGCAGTGAGAAGTGGGCTTATGGCTTATAAGCTTATGGGTTGATGGGTTATTTTGCACATTTGATCCTGATGTTAACGATCTTTTGCCCAGATGGGTAAAAATCATTCTTCATTGCTGACTGTCAACTGTCAATTGCTCCTTGCCCCTTGCCCCTTGCCCCTTGCTCTTAGTTCCTGCCGGTGACATTCACTTTAATCCTTTCGTCGCGGTTGGCGAGTTCCCAGGTGGTGTGAAAGGCTAGCCGGGCGATCGTCTCTGCTTTTCCGTACATGATTTTATCCGGAGTATCACTCGGACGATGATAATCAGCATGTACACCAGAGAAATAAAAGATGACGGGGATATTGTTTTTTGCAAAATTGTAATGATCTGACCGGTAGTAAAAGCGGTTTGGATCACTATCCATGTTGAAGGTGTAGTCGAGAGAAAGTTTGGTGTACTTTGAATTCACTGATTCATTGATATCGTGAAGTTCGGTGCTCAGCCTGTCCGCACCGATGACATAGGTGTAGTTTGAATCCGCGTGCTGCTCATCCACTCTGCCGATCATATCGATGTTAACATCCGCCACCGTTTGTTCAAGAGGGAAAATGGGATGCTCTACATAATATTGTGAACCAAGTAATCCTTTTTCTTCACCGGTCATCAGCATGCACAGTACACTTCTCTTTGAGCCATGGCCATTGGCTTTGGCCAGGGCGAAGGCTTGAGCGATTTCAAGTACGGCACTGGTGCCGGAAGCATTGTCGTCTGCACCAAAGAAAATATCATTGCCACGCATGCCGAGATGATCAAAGTGTGCGGAAACAATGACTACCTCATCTTTTAAATCGGGGTCTGTTCCTTCAATATAGCCGAGGACATTGACGCTCGGCGTGGATTTGATCTGATGGACTGCATTCAATTGTAAATCTACAGGTATCGTCGTATGCCGAGGCTTACCTGTCTTTGTGATTTTATCCCGCAGCCTGATGATCTTGTTTACTTTTTTTCCTGCAATCTTTTGCCCTAAGGCTGGTGAGACGGATACGAGCGGCAGATAGTTATCTAATTGTTCCGGCGTTTCCATGAGTGTGGCGCCTGTCAGCAATTCCCTCCTGGAATACATCACCATTTGCCTGAAATCATTTTCGATAATCCACAGGGATGCAGCGCCGGCTTTTTTAGCTGCTTCTATTTTATAATAAGGATCATACGACCATTCTGAAATAGAATCAGATCCGGTCAACCTGAAATTGTCATTTGGATCCCGCGGCTCACCTGCATATACGATCAGATGCTTGCCTCGGACGTCTACACCTTCATAATCTGAATATGCCTCATCGTCAATGCCATAACCAAGAAATACCATCGAGCTGATGCTGATAGGACCTGTCTGCACCGGAAAATGCTGAGGTATAGCGATGTATTCTTTCAGATGTTCAACCGCTTCTCCGGCAACGGACAGTTGAATATTTTCCCATTTGAAGGTTGTAAATCCGACTTCCTGAAAATAATCAGTGTCACCAGGTATCGGAGGTATGCCAAAAGAAGCCAGTTGTGTGGCGATATAATCAGCAGCCTTAAAATTGCCCTCTTTACCGGTTTCTCTGCCCTGGAAGTCCTTTGATGCGAGCGTGTAGACATGCTCTTTCATGGACTTGCTTTCAATGCTCCTTGCCAGTTGGTCGCCGATATCATTGTACTGCGCAACCAATGTTGAGGAGATGAAAAATAAGAGACCGAGTATAATTTTCATTTTTATGAATCGAGAGTTGTGAGTTGTGAGTTGTGAGTTGTGAGTTGTGAGTTGTGAGTTGTGAGTTGTGAGTTGTGAGTTGTGAGTTGTGAGTGGGAAGGGTTTTATATTTTTCGCAAAGCGAAAAAATATAAAACCCTTCTTAAACTGCTAACTGCTCACTTCTACCTGCTAACTACATCTAATCTTATCCACTCTCTTCTGATGCCTTCCGCCTTCAAAAGGAGTCTCGAGAAACGTCTGCACCATGGACAAGGCCACAGCTTCGGGTACAAAACGGGCTGGTATAGCCAGGATATTGGCATCATTGTGTTGACGGGCCAGAGAAGCGATTTCATTGTTCCAGCACAAGGCGGCGCGGATGCCTTGATGTTTGTTGGCAGTCATCGCTACACCGTTTCCGGATCCGCAGAGGATGATGCCGAGGACGGCTTCACCTTTTTCCACCGCATCAGCTACAGGATGCACATGGTCGGGATAATCTGTTGAGGCCTCACTATCTGTACCTGCATCTATGATGTCATAGCCATTGCGGGTCAACCAATGGACTATAGCCGCTTTGTAGGTATAGCCTGCATGGTCAGAACCTATCGCAATGGTTTTAGTTTCACTTTGCTCTTTCATGATGGTTTATTCCGGTAAGGCATTCGTGTTATAAGGACCGAGCAATGCTTCCATTTCCTGGGCAAAAGCATCATCATTCAACGTCTTGGAGATCTTCAATATTTCAGAGATCGCGTTGTTTGTGAGCCTGTAATCCATATTGAATCCGGACTTGAGGTCATCTTCATCAATCGAGTCGAAGAAGGCCATGTATTCCGCTGATTCTTTGGCAAGGATCCGAATATGTTCTTTTGCCTTATCTAAAGCGCCTGCCCGGATATACACATTGATATGAGGCAAGGTCCTCGCATCATAGGTGAAGTTCATGTGCGGGAAGCCTTTGAAAAATGCATCTGTGATATCAATGGCTTCCTGGTTTTTCCCTTCAGCCACCATTTGTTCGGCAGCACGCCAGATGATCATTTTCTGAGCCTGCACACTTGCACCATAACTGTTGTCAACATACAGTCGTTTCTTATCAAAATTTCCCCACTTACAC
>DATHZY010000409.1:0-4379 GCA_035458325.1 Saprospiraceae bacterium
CTGCAGGTCGAATGGTTGACCAGTCTTGGAGATACATGCCAGACAAGTTGCGATTTCCAGGTGACGATCGATCCACCCCTGACCGAAACGATTGATACGCTGATCGTCCTCGGTGAGTCAGTTGAAATCAATGGGGAAACCTACAACGAAGGCGGACAGTACATCCAGGAGCTGACAAATTCAGAAGGTTGCGATAGCATCCTGACGATTAATGTCATCATCCTGAATACCGTCATTCACTATGACCTCAATGCATGCGAATCGTTCATGAGCAACAATACGCACATGGATTATTCTGAGTTCTTTCCTTCATACCCGCAACCACTACCTTGTGCTTCTATCGTGGGAGATACCCTGCATAGGGAAAATCCACAAGTCAACAAGCATAGCTGCACACCGGGCGTGAGTGATTCCCCAGGTATGTGTGTAGGAGCCCTTCCCGGTTGTACGTATTTGCCAGGTGATGAGGCATCTGTTGTGATTGAATTGCAAGTCACTCCCGATCCTGACACCGCAGTATACCTGACAGGTTTTTCTTTTTATGAAAAGGCCCCCCTCACATACGAATGGATCAGTGGTAATTCGGGCCCCAACAATTATCCGACGCTCTTCAATGTGCGCGTATTGAAAAACGGAACCGAAATCTATGTTAGCCCTGCAACAGCAACCGCATTCGCATGGCATGAAGTGGTATTTGACTTCTTTGGCATCGACGAATTCCTGGTTACCGAGCCTACTACGTTCCGCTTTGAACTGCTGTCCTATTGCCCAATTGGCAACGGTGCTACAGAATCCGTTTGGGATCTCGATGAAATCAACTTCGTTGCTAGTTGCGCCTCCGTCAACCTGCTGGACAAGAGTATTTCAGGCGTAGTAGCAACATCGGGTGATTTGAAGCTACGTGGTATCGAAATGAAGTTATACGATGATCCATCCCTGACCAATGAAGTGGTGACCAACACCGTTGCAGGTGGCTTCTATCGCTTTGAAGGGCTTGAACCTAAAAACGATTATTACATCCGGGGATTCAAGGATACCGATCATACCGATGGTGTCAATACCCTTGACCTGATCCAGATCCAGAAACATCTGCTGGGTATCAAGCGCTTTGCCTCCCCTTACCAGATGATCGCCGCAGATGTCAACAGGAGCAACAGTATTACCGCGATAGACCTGGTCATCATCAGGAAATTGCTCCTTGGAAAATACAGCTCATTTCCAAACAACACGAGCTGGAGATTTGGTGTTGCCAGCCAACACCTGGAGATCAGTGCTCCATGGTTCTTTGATGAGACGCTCGGGTTTGAATACCTGGCTAGTGATATCACGGATGCAGACTTCATTGGTGTCAAGACAGGCGATGTCACCGGAGATGCGAAAAACGATCTTGCAGCCATCCTTCCAAGATGGAGTGAAACACTGCTGTTGAACATGGCTGATGAAAACCTGGTCGCTGGGGTGCCAACGAAGATTGATATCACCTCATCTGATTTTTCAAACATTGCAGGATTACAACTCGGTCTTGAAATGCCGGATGGCATGATCCTCGATGTGGAAGCAGGAACATTAGCAATTGGAGAAGAAAACTTCAACATCACCTCTGACGGAAGATTGTTGATGAGTTGGAATGCAGAAAACCTTGCAAGCGCCACCGCTGATGAAGTTCTCTTTAGTGTGATCGTCATGTCCTCTGCAAATGGAACCGTTGCAGACATGGTGAAGCTAAGTAACCAAACCCTCTTAGCTGAAGCTTATGCCGGTGAATCATTGGATAGATTACAAATTGAGCTCGAACCAACGACAACACAGCCATCAACATTTGAAAACGCTTTGTTTGTCAACGAGCCTAATCCATTCTCAGAGAATACTACGGTTCGTTTCAGCCTGGAGCAGTCAGGAGATGCCTCTCTGCGTTTTTATGATCTTTCAGGGCGTCTTTTGCATGATATAAGCGCAACCTACAGTCAGGGTATGAATACAGTTGTAATCGCTCAAGACAAACTCGGTATCAGCCATGGCATCGTCATCTGCCAGTTGCAAGCCGCTGGTTTTACCGCCACCCAAAAAATGGTGGTTGTAAGAGAGTAAGACGTAAGAGCGTAAGAATTTAAGGGGAATGCAATGGCGTCAGCCATTGCATTCCCTTTTTTGCTCTCTGCCTTAGGCTCAATGCGCGCTATGCGCTAAGCGCTATGCTCTCTGCTCCAGGCAATGATTTAGAAAGTGGACGTCAATGCTCGTCATCATTGATAATGTGGGTTTTTAAGCCCTATCTTACGAGATGATGATACAGGGACTAAGTGCGGCGGAAGCAAAAAAGAGATTGCTGGAAAATGGGTTTAACGAACTTCCTGTCTCCCGACCTAAGACTATTTGGCGGATAGCGCTGGATGTATTCAGGGAACCGATGTTCCTGTTGTTAATCAGTTGTGGGGCCTTGTATATACTGATCGGCGACTTGAGGGAGGGCATCATCATGCTGGCGACCATCTTTATCATCATCTTCATCACGTTCTATCAGCACAGGAAGACCGAGCGGGCACTTGAAGCGCTCAAGAAGCTTTCGTCACCGAGGGTCCTTGTATTGCGCGATGGGATGGAGACCAGGATCCCCGGCAGGGAAGTGGTACCCGGAGATGTCATGATTCTCAATGAAGGAGACAGGGTAGCCGCCGATGCCACGATACAGGAAGTCATGAACCTGACAGTGGACGAATCCATGCTCACAGGTGAATCCGTTCCGGTTACTAAATCGCTTGGGAAAGCACAGCAGGAGAATAGCGCGAAGATCTTTAGTGGTACCCTGGTGGTCAAGGGAAGAGGCCTGGCAGCCGTAGATACTACCGGTGTTCATACACAGTTTGGCAAAATAGGTGCTTCACTGGAGAAAATCAATCCGGAAGAGACAAGGCTGCAGAAGGAGATGAAAATACTGATCAGATATCTCTTCCTTTTCGGGAGTATCATCTGCATCGGCATCGTTGCTCTTTTTTACTTCACCAGGGGCAACTTCATCCAGTCCCTGCTCAATGGCCTGGCGGCAGCCATGGCTGTGCTGCCGGAGGAATTTCCGGTGGTCCTCACCATATTCATGGCTTTGGGTGCGTGGCATCTTTCGAAAAAGAATGTGCTGACCCGTAATCCTTCAGCGATTGAAACTTTAGGTGCTGCTACCGTCCTATGCTCCGATAAGACAGGCACGATTACCATGAATAAGATGGAAGTAGCAGCAGTGTATAGCGGAGACAGGATGTATTACCGGTCCGACTTCAGTGATAAGTCAGAAGATATTTCAAGTCTGGTGGAAATAGCCCATCTGGCTTCATCTGAGATTTCCGTTGATCCAATGGAAAATGCCATTCATCAGTTTTATAACGGAGGAGCGGCTTCCACTGCAAGTGCCTATACCCTGGTCAGGGAATATCCATTTAACCACGAAATGCTGATCATGACCCGGGTGCTTGAAAATCAAGCGAAGCACCAGGTACTAGTTGCCACCAAGGGAGCACCTGAGGCTATCTTTAAACTGTGCGGCATGGATGACCATGCGTTGCAGAAGCAACTTGACCTGGTTCAGTTGATGGCGGAGAAGGGATATAGAGTGATAGGCATCGCCAGTGCTTCAGCAGATGCAAGCCAGTTACCGGAGGATCAAAGGAATTTTGAATTTACATTCAAAGGGCTGGTGGGTTTTGAAGATCCGATTCGTCCTGAAGTAAAACAGGCTGTCAGGGAATGTCATGATGCCGGTATTAAAGTAATCATGATCACCGGTGATTATCCCGCAACGGCCAGGAATATTGGATTTCAGACGGGTTTGCCGGAAAAGGGTAAGCTGATCACCGGCGAGGAGTTGATGAAGATGAGTGATCAGGAACTCCATAAGAAGATCAAAAGCACTACGATTTTTGCGCGCGTCGTACCCGAACAAAAATTAAGAATTGTAGAGGCCCTGAAAGCCAATGGTGAAATCGTGGCCATGACGGGGGATGGCGTCAATGATGCGCCGGCCTTAAAGGCTGCACATATCGGGATCGCCATGGGCAACAAGGGAACGGATGTCGCCAGGGAAGCTTCATCACTGGTCCTCCTCGACGATAATTTTGCTTCTATTGTCGCTGCTATCCGGTCGGGCAGGCGGATCTTTGACAACCTGCAAAAAGCCATGTCCTATATTTTTGCGATTCATATCCCGATCATCGGACTGACCCTGATGCCGGCTTTTTTTCCGGCTATCCCTTTGCTGCTGATGCCGTTACACATCGTGTTTATGGAGTTGATTATAGACCCGGTTTGTTCTATCGCCTTTGAATCCGAACGGGAAGAGAAAGGTATCATGAACCGCCCACCGCGAAATCCGAATAGCCGTTTTTTTGGTT
>DATHZY010000410.1:0-4374 GCA_035458325.1 Saprospiraceae bacterium
TATCAATCCAGACAGATCTTAGTTCGCCAGGATTCGGTTCATTAAAATTGCCTGAAGTGTGCGACGGATTCACCGCATTACGAATCTCTTTAAACTTCATTTTTGTGCCATCAAACTCCATGGTAAATTGCCAGCCGATCACACCCACAAAATTCTCTGAGATAAAGTTGTAGATCTTTTCTGTATCGGTAATCTCATGCAGATCCACTTTAAGTTTTAAGGTCTGCTGCGCCTGGAGGGTAGCTCCTAGAGCTAAGCACATCGCGAGTACTAAATGCCTCATGATCTTTTGTTTTAATGGGTTATTAGGTATCTAAAGATAGGTTTTTTCCAATTAAAAGGCGTCCTGTGGCCGCCATGCACTGATAAGCTATTTTAAGCATCTGCTTAAAATCCATATATCGGATCAATGTCTATTGAAGCATCACACACAGGCGGCCTGTGGCCGCCATGCACCATTCATAACAAAGTCATACATAATCCCTATTCCCTCCTTAAATAAATCACCTCCTCAGCATCCCTTATCGGCCCGACCCCAATAGAACGTCTTCTTTTATTGACGGCTTCCAGATCGTCAATTCTATAGAGTTGCAACTCTGTCTTCTCCGGATTAATAAAAATAAATTGCATGCCATATTCCTGAGGCCGATTTTGCAACTGTTTTAATTTATCATGCATCATAGCCCAGGGCAACCATTCCGCTTCTCCTTCGAGACATCTTTTTTCAATCAGCGGCAGATAGATCTTTAGTTGATTGGTGTCTCCGGCATGGATGAGCATAAAGATCAATCCTTCTACGTTCCGTCGACCGATTTGGGAAATTTTCGGAAAGTCATGGCTTTTCAGATAGGATGTTAAGGCATTGATATGCTGGGAATCGGTTTCGATCAGCTTGTTTACATCGATGTTATATTGATCGAATTCAAAATCTTCAAAGTCCTTGAAATACCCTGATAAGTTAAGAATCGATCCTTCAAGTGTTCTGTATCGCTGGTCTTCACAGCGTAATGAATCAAGGTAAAAAGCATCCATGGAAGGATAATGATTGCGATATCTGTTCTTTATCGCTCCATAAATTTCACTCTTCCATCCGGGATGGTTTTTTAAAGGCTGCAACCTATAATCAAAAAGGGCATAAATGATCAAATAGTAATCAGCGATCGAGATCCATTTGTTTAGTTCCTTGATAGCCTCGTTATGTTTTCCTTTTTCAATTAAAGTAAGGCAATGCCTGTACAAGCCCATGGGCTTAGACAGGGAAGTCACTGTAATGGTAGCTCGTCTGTTTTGTGCTCGCCCTGTACTGAAGCTGTTGTCTTGTGTAGGAAGTTCACTGCCGACACCAAAAGTGATCGTTCTGAAATCAGGAATCCCATGTTGCAGTTGTAGATAGGTTGCTAAAGTGTCGGCTCTTTTTTTTGAAAGCGTTTCATTTTCATGACCTGTGTCATCCGTGTGCCCAACGATGCTATATACCGGTTTCCATCTTTCTTCAATAGCTGTAATGAATGAATCTAACCTGTTTTGGTCATCTAGGGAAAAGCTGTAGGCGTCTGAGTCAAAATGAACGGTCATGTTTTTATTCAACGCCACTTCCAGCCGCTTATCTTCGTCTTCATAAAATTTGCAGTAGGGTGTGGGGACGATCATCGAAGGCAGGGTGTCTTCATTGACCTTTTCGACTTTGACGTCGTCGATAAAATAGAATGGATAATGATCGTATGTTATGGGATCATCATCCAGTCGATTGAGCGTAGGAAAGGTATTGCTTCGGAATGCTCCGATCACAATGTATTCCAGTGGACACAAAGCCCGTATGTATTTTTTCACCTGAAACCACTGATCATTTGGTATAGTGTCGTGAAAGAATTTTTTGACATGGAGCATATTATTGGCACTCATATCAAGGGCATGTAAGGAAGGCAGAATGCCAATATTGTATCTAATAGAAGATTCAACAATTGTATCTGCAGGAAAGTAAACCCAGAAACTCAGTTCATATACGGCACCAACTTCGAGAGGCGCAGTAAGTTTCGATTGGAGATAGCTTGTGCAACCTTCCAATCTCGTTTTTGAACTAAGATCAGGGTCCGCATAGCAATGTTCTTCAAATATCATTTTGATCATCGCACATCCGCTTCTTGGCGCATACAAATGTAGCCTGCAGGTTGAGAAAAGATAGTTATCCGGAGATTTCAGTTTGCAATGACAATAGTAGGATTGAAACCCCAGCAGTTGCCAGCCTTTAACATTATCAAAGTTATTGCTGACACTTTGCCCTTTATTGGTAGCCAGTTCTGAGTTAGATTCAAAGCCAGGATTAGATATGAGGTTTTGGGCAGTATTAGAAGTAAGAAATAATATAGAAAAGAAAAAGATCAAAAAATTCCTGAGTCCTTTATCAAGAAATTGAAATAGATTACTTCCAGGAGACGCTACCGTATTACGCATAGGATTTCTTTGATACTTTGATTTTCAAGTTAGACATCAATTTTTAAAAACTTCGGAATCCTTCCACTTTTCAGCCAGCTCGTTTTCCATTTCCGGACCGGCGTCAAGAGTGAATATGAGTGTTGGATATATTAAAAAGAATTCTGGATGCCGGTATTGAAATTTCACCTTGTTATTGAAGTCAACAATCGGATCAAGGTAGATAGCCTGCCTGCGGGCATTAATGGAAAGCTGCGATTCGGCGGGCACATCAAGCACAAATAACCGATCTCCTAGTTTTATATGGTATCCCAATCCATAATGAGCTGGCTGTTTAAGGTAGGATTCATTGTAATAGTCTACAAGATCACTATAGAGCTGTGGGTGAAGTCTGTATTGATCAACAGCCTCCGATAGAAGGGAATCAAGGGAGTTCCGCCCCCATTGCATATTGTGCTTTATGACCAGCACATAGGATGGGGATAGACTCGGGTTTGTTTTGCACAAAGCAATATCCATCGGGACACCATACAAAGTAAGGTAGTTATGGAGGCTTCGAAGATTAAGAGAATCCAGAAGTTTAATTTCTTCAGCACATATAGCATAGTAATTTGAGTTTATTTCCTTGCAAGTCGTGCGGATGGATTGATCAAGCGCTAAAAGTTTTTCAAAATATTGGCAACCTGATTTTAGAAGCAATCTATGGTTTCTAAGCTGGTTTTTGAAATAAGTATATAATTCAGCAGAGGAATGCAATTCTTTAAGCTTATCACTATAGTAATAGAAGTTTGTGTCGATATCAAATTTCAATATCTCGTCAATGAACTCTTTGGCTGATGCATGCTCTCCGACTTTTACCGAACAGAGCAATGCATTATGCAGGTCTTTAATAAAGGGCCTGGAGTTAATGTCAAATGCCTTTTTGTAAATGGGGATGGCATCCTTGTATTTTTCGAGTATCAATTCATTTTCTGCCTGGTGAATAACTCTGTAATATTCTCCTGGTTGGGCACGCAGGATTCCAAGACTTGCAACGACAAATAGCAGCAGGCTTCCGGTTTTTAAGAAGGGTAGGGTTAATCGCATAATTGGCTGTTAAAGAAAACGATCACAGAAGATAACTTAAATGGAAGCGTTTTAGTATCCAAAGAAATTCTTTAAGTTTATTCTGCGTACCAACCTGGTCCCTGAGCTTGCCGAAGGGTAGAAAAAGGATTAATCTTTGCCGGCTCTTCGCTGTGCGAAGAGGGCGGCGGAAGGAGAGGGCTTCATGCTATTCCCTTCGACAAGCTCAGGGACCCGGTATTGTATCTTCAATTTATTCCATGGACAATTTCAGAAACACGGATTTTGCATTGCAATGAGCCTTCTGCCTTTCCGCCCTTCTGTCTTTTCTGCCTTTTCTGCCCAAAAGATGATTTACATTTACACAGCATATGAAATCATCCAGAATCATCAACTTCATCGCCATCCTCTGGTTCTTCCTGGGATTCTCCTATTACCCAAAGTGGGAAAAACCATGGTCTGAAGCCACCATCAGCTGGGATGTGAGCGGGTACTACCACTATCTCCCAGCCATCTTTATCTACAAGGATATCCGGCAACAAAACTGGATGAACGACATCAACCAAAAGTATCTCCCCTCACCGGCGCATGATCAGGCCTTCGGGCATCAGAACTCTGGCAATAAGGTCAACAAATATGCCATCGGTCAGGCCGTCCTGTTCTCACCTTTCTTCCTGATGGCCCATGGGTACACGACCATGACCGGTGCATATCCTGCAGACGGGTATAGCAAGCCATATCAGTTTTTTATCTGGTTTGGCAGCCTCGCATTTTCTATTCTCGGACTCGTATTGCTGCGAAAAATATTGCTCTTTTATTTCGAAGACAATATCGTCACCTGGACACTCGTAGCACTGGCTGCTGGTACCCATTGGATGG
>DATHZY010000411.1:0-4022 GCA_035458325.1 Saprospiraceae bacterium
AACCTGCAATCATACCCGATGACCACTTTCTGCATGGCACGCTCTTCCATAAAGATCGCAGCGGCCTCCGCGACCCGAATCACATTTTTGACCGTATAGTCATCCGCTATGATCGCCCGCCAACCATCCGTTCCAAATTTAATATCACTCATATATTATTGTTTTTTATAATATAAAAAATGTACTTTTACGCCTGCAGTCCGGGACCGGAATGGAAGAGAATCTGACTTGCCACCGCTCCCATCTGATCCATAACTATCGGGTAAAATAAACAAACTTGCGAAGAGATACATACAAGCATCAGGGACTTCGTATGCACCTTATAGAAACATTGCGTCATCAAGGTGTCCGTGATGAAAAAGTCCTTGAAGCCATGTCCAGGGTACCCCGGCATCTTTTCCTTGAAAAAGCTTTTGAAGAGTGGGCTTATCAGAATGTGGCGTTCCCTATCGGCAATGAGCAAACGATATCGCAGCCGCAGACAGTGGCCACGCAGACCAGTTTACTGGAAGTGAAGAAGGGGGACAAAATACTGGAGGTGGGCACCGGATCCGGCTATCAGGCATGCGTCCTTTCCTTATTAGGTGCCAAGGTATATTCCATTGAACGGCAGCGTGCCCTTTATGAAAGGACCGATAAACTCCTCAGGGAACTTGGTTTCGGGGCGATACGCACCTTTCTTGGCGATGGATATGAAGGACTCAAAATGTTTGCTCCCTTTGATAAAATCCTCGTTACCGCAGGAGCCACATCGCTGCCTGAAAACCTGATCAATCAATTAGACATCGGCGGTTACCTCGTGATACCCATTGGAGGGGATGAGGTGCAAACGATGTGGCGATATACCAGGATCACAGAATCGGAAATCAGGAGCGAGTCTTTTGGAAAATTCAAATTTGTCCCTTTCCTGAAAGGAACCCAATAACCCGTTTTATTCCTGCACTGTCCTGCCGGAAAGACTACGGGTTTCATATTTACTTTCCCCTTCTTTCCGCAAGTCCACCATAAGGCTCGAAAATGCGCTTTCAGCATCCACAGTGTATACCTGATCCTTGTAGTGTACCTGACCAAAATTACGTTCCCATTCCTGGGCCAGTAAAGCAAAACGGTCACCATATTTAGGATTCGGTCCGAACATCAGGTAAGCTTCATTATCCGCTTCATCAAAACTGATCGCAAAGCGGTCTTCACGTGGCATCAACACCAGAACCCCTGGTGTGCCTGATCT
The DNA here is from genome assembly GCA_035458325.1 of Saprospiraceae bacterium. Taxonomy (GTDB): domain Bacteria; phylum Bacteroidota; class Bacteroidia; order Chitinophagales; family Saprospiraceae; genus Opimibacter. The sequence continues at coordinate 1,229 of DATHZY010000411.1, forward strand.
GATAATGACCTGCTCGACTCGCTGACCATCCTTGATTTTGATTTTCCCTTCGGAGATAGATGTTTCACCTGAACTCAAAGAGCGCGAAAGGATGATGTCCTTTGAAACATAAAACTGGATCCGGGTAATATCCTCTTGCGACCATTTCTCTTGTTCGTAAAGGTCCTTAGTAAAGTAGGTGTAGGTAGGGCTGCAGGATGTCAGTAAACCGGCAAACGCCAGCATGGTGAGCATGTTCATTTTCATAATAGACTGGGATTGGTGGAGGATCATGGGACCAAAGTAAGGGGAAAGGATAGTTGTTGTGGAAGAACCGGAGGGGTTTAACCTGGATTTAAAGCAGGGTCTAAAAAAGTGTTAAAGAAAGGGGCAGTTGGCAGTCCGCAGTTGGCATCGGCGCGAGACCTCAGTGCGTCTTTGCGAGAAAAATTAACAGAAAGCAAGGGAAGAATGGCCGTTGCGACTTTGCGGGGTTGCGCAATAACTTTAGGTGGAGCAATAATCAGTTGCCGGTTGGAAGTCATTTGTAGCCAGCAGGCAATTCACAAGGAACCAAGGGGAATTTAAACTGCGGTTTTGTGTCTTTGCGCGAAAAATTAGCAGGGAGCGAGGGAAGTATGGAGTAAGGGTAGACTTTGATTAGGTTTTAACCCTTTCGGGGGCCAGGGGGGGAGTGAATTGAAGAGTAGCGGGTTCTTATATCGGCGAAATACGATAACATACATTATTTTTTAAATACATATTTAGCTAAATAATAATAATTTATAAAAATATATTTGCCGAATCTGCCAATATTGTTGACCCGACCATTCCTAAGGCTCTGATTTACGACGTGCAGCAAAAAATGACTTGAGCAACATTGAACTCTCCTCCATCATGATCCCCATCTCCAATTGGGTTCGAGGATGCAATAACTCTTTACCATACCGCATAAAACCCGCCTTGTCATCAGGTGTAGCATAAACCACCCTGCCGATCTGGGCCCAGCGCAAGGCACCGGCACACATGACGCATGGCTCCAGCGTAACATATAATGTACATTCCATGAGATACTTGCTGCCCAGATATTGTGCAGCTGCAGTGATCGCAAGGATCTCCGCATGCGCAGTCACATCATTGAGCATCTCGGTACTATTGTGACATCGCGCCAGCAATTGATCCCCAGCCGTAATGACGGCCCCGACCGGCACCTCCCCAGTACCCGCCGCTTTCTGAGCCTCCTGCAAGGCCAGCCTCATAAAATAATCGTCACCGTATATCTTCATCAGATACGAAGGTAATAAGTAATTTTTTCGAGCCTTATCCCCACTTCCATTCATCCATGCTTATTGCTGCTAAACTTGAAAACCAGCGAAATAGATGGTCAATAATCTGGTCAATCTGCGAAATCTGCGGTAAAAATCTGCGAAATCTGCTCCATCTGTGGCGACAGTGGTTATCTTTGCGCATGGAATTCAATCTTAAAAGCAAGCATGAGCTCTTTGCTGATGCCCTCACCTTCGATGATGTTTTGCTCGTTCCCGGTTATTCCGATATCCTGCCAAGGGAAGCAGACATCACCTCTCAGTTTACCCGTAACATCCGTATCAATGTCCCCATGGTCTCCGCGGCTATGGACACGGTCACCGAAAAGGATATAGCCATTGCCATCGCCAGGGAAGGCGGTATCGGTATCATCCACAAAAACATGGACATCAGCAGCCAGGCTGATCAGGTGAGATCTGTAAAGCGCTCCGAAAGCGGCATGATCCAGGACCCGGTGACACTATTGCCACAAGCGACCGTTGGAGAAGCCCAGGTCTTGATGCGTCAATACAAGATCGGGGGTATCCCTATCACGGATCCTAATGGAATTTTGGTCGGCATACTAACCAACCGCGACCTCCGCTTTGAAGCACTCAATGATCGGCCCGTTTCGGATCTGATGACCAAAGCTCCGCTGATCACAGCACCTGTTGGTACTACGCTCGAACAAGCCAAGAAAATCCTTCAAAAACACAAGATTGAAAAGCTGCCAGTAGTTGATTCCAATAATAAACTCACGGGACTGATTACATATAAAGACCTCATGAAGCTTGAGGCATATCCCAACAGCAGCAAGGACGAACGTGGAAGATTGCGTGTTGGTGCAGGCGTTGGTATCGCTGCAGATACGATGAATAGAGTTGACGCTCTGATCGCTGTGGATGTGGATGTATTAGTGGTCGATACCGCACATGGTCATTCGGAAGGTGTGCTCAGGATGATTCGCGAAATCAGGAAAAACTACCCTCATGTAGAAATCGTTGGTGGCAATGTTGCAACAGGTTCCGGTGCAAAAGCATTGGTCGATGCCGGTGTTGATGGAGTTAAAGTAGGCGTTGGACCCGGAAGTATTTGTACTACCAGGATCGTAGCTGGTGTGGGAGTTCCACAATTAAGTGCAATTTATAGTGCTGCCTATGCCCTCAAGGGGACTGGTATTCCGATCATTGCAGATGGTGGTATCCGCTACACTGGAGACATCGCCAAAGCGATTGCTGCAGGAGCCAACACAGTGATGGCCGGTTCTTTGTTTGCAGGTTGTGAAGAATCCCCGGGCGAAACGATCATACTCGATGGCAGGAAGTTTAAAGTTTATCGCGGTATGGGATCATTAGGCTCCATGGCCCTTGGTTCAAAAGACCGTTATTTCCAGGATGTGGAAGATGATATTAAGAAACTGGTACCGGAAGGCATTGAAGGGAGGGTTCCGTATAAAGGCACTTTACATGAAGTGATGCAGCAATACACTGGAGGCTTAAGGGCAGGTATG
>DATHZY010000412.1:0-10106 GCA_035458325.1 Saprospiraceae bacterium
TTATCCAAACCAGATGGTGGAGGACTCGGTATCGTCAAATCACTTTTCGGACGCAAGAAATCAGATTGGCAAGGCTTGCGGGGCCGGATCAGCCCCAGTCACCTAAAAGACCTCCTGAAACAACATCCACTCACGAAGAACAAAGACAAGTTTTTCCTTTGCGGTCCCGGAGATTTTATCCTGATGGCAGATAAAGCCTTGTTGGCTGCGGGCATCAGTGAAGACCGGATCAAGAAAGAATTCTTTACCGCTGCCTCCACCGATCCTTCCCATGAAGGAAAGCCACACCTGACGAGGACCAAGGGCATCCCAGCTCAGGTCAAAGTGCATCTCAGGGGACAAGAGATTGATGTAGAAGTTTCTGACAAGACCATCCTGGACACGATGCTGGATCGTGGATACGACGCCCCCTATTCATGCCATAGTGGAGCATGTGCTACCTGCATGGCCAAAGTCATCAGTGGTAAAGTAGAAATGGATGCCTGCTTTGCGCTGAGTGATAAGGAAATCGCCAGTGGCTATATACTGGCATGCCAGTCACGGCCATTGACAGACTCAGTTGAAATAACTTTTGACGAATGACCGTACAGTTATCTTAAACCGTAACTGACATTTTGTTTTTCTTCCCGGAGGCCATAAACCGGCTCACAACCTTTTCATAATAGGCTTCATACTGAGGCAGGACGATACTGATATCAAACTTCCTTGCCTGCATAAGCGCATTGTGGCTGTATTCCTTCAAAAGGATTTCATCTTCGAGGAGCATCAGGGCGTGCGCGGCCATGGCTTCATAGTCTCCTACATCCGCCACGCAACCGGTCACCCCGTGGATATTTACTTCCGGAAGTCCTCCGGCATTTGAAGAAATAACAGGCACCTCGCATGCCATCGCTTCCAACGCCGCTAATCCAAAACTTTCATTAGAAGAAGGAATCAGAAAAAGATCTGCGACCGCCAGGATTTCTTCCACCGCGTCCTGCTTTCCTAAAAACCTGACATGATCATATAACCCCAGTTCGCGTGTCATGCGCTCCAGCCTTGGGCGTTCAGGCCCATCACCAACCAGTAATAATTTTGAAGGTATTTTCTTCTGTACGATTTCGAAGGTCTTGATGGCGTCTTCTATTCTCTTCACCTTCCTGAAATTACTGATATGCACGAGGATCTTTTCTCCATCGGGGGCTATCGCTTTACGAAAATGCTCTTTGTTGAGGCGGCTAAACCGGGCGAAGTCAATAAAATTGTAAATGACTTCGATCTCCTTTTTGATTTTAAGTTGTTCGCAGGTTTGCTGCCTCAGGTGATTTGATACGGCAGTCACCCCGTCACTTTGATTGATACTAAAGGCCACTACCGGGGCAAACGACCGGTCACTGCCTACCAGGGTAATATCTGTACCGTGCAATGTGGTCACTACGGGGATATAGATGCCTTCATCTGCCAGGATTTGCTTGGCCAGATAGGCGACTGTCGCATGAGGGATGGCGTAGTGCACATGCAGCAGGTCGAGCTTTTCATACTTGACCACATCCACCAGCTTACTGGTCAGGGTGGTATCGTAAGGTGTATAGTCAAAAAGGGGGTATTCCTCTGTATTCACCTCGTGGAAAAAGACATTTTCCTGATAGTGCGTGAGGCGTACCGGACGCTTGTAGGTGATGAAGTGGATCTGGTGCCCCTTGGCGGCCAACGCGAGGCCTAACTCCGTGGCTACCACGCCACTACCTCCATATGTAGGATAACAAACGATTCCGATGCGCATGGGTTGCTTCTTCTTTTTTTTGATGTGGCCGGCCTCGTACCGGAGCCCGATCTGAAAAACAATAATTGACCTATAAGTGTTGAGGATTCATACGTAAATAAAAATAACACCGTATAATCGCATTTCTGAACCGAAAATCGTGGGAATCTATAGTATCAGTGATCTGGCCGAATTAACCGGTGTTAAGACGCATACCCTGCGGGTATGGGAAAAACGCTATGGCCTGCTGACCCCCCAACGAACCGATACGAATATCCGATACTACCTCGATAATGATCTCAAGGTACTCATGTTGGTTTTAAAACTCTACAATAACGGAGTTCGAATATCCAGGATAGCCGAAATGAGTGTCGAGGAGATGGAGGCAGAATGCAAACTGATTTCCAAAGATGACAAGGATGACGAGACCCGTCTCCTGCAATGTATTACCGATCTCGATGTCACGGGCATGAGCAATATCCTGGATCTGCACATCCAGCTCCACGGCTTTGAATCCACCCTGATCAAGTTGATCCTGCCGGTGCTCGACAAAATGGAACTGTTGTGGCTATCCGGCAATATTGAAGAAGCCCATGAAGCGTGCTTCCGGGAACTGATCAAGCGAAAGACCATCAGGGAGATCGATGCGGTGGCCCACAATTGCAAAGGTCCGAAGGTGATCATGTTCCTCCCCCAGGGAAACCAACAGGAATTAAGCCACCTGTTTATGCATTACTTCCTCCGCAAGCAGGGATTGTGTATCACCGATATGGGCTGCAATATCACGGGCGAATGCGCTGATTATGCGCTGAGGAAGTGTAATGTTGAATGCATCCTCATCGTCAACGCTGATCCGGTGCATTGGCAGTTTGGTCCGTTTATCAAAGACCTGGTCAGTCGTACTTCACTGCCGATCGTTGTGTCAGGTCGTGCCGCAGATGATGACTGGAGCCAATACGGTGGCCAGGTAATCATCATCGACAGCATAGAGGAAACCATGCGTTTTGTAAGCCGACTCCAGGAAAATCTGCAAAGTCATTTTTTATCATAATTTAACTCAACCACTTATCCGATCACTATGAAACATTTATTCCTATTATTCCTGATCGCATCGACAAGTCTCCTGGCGGTATCGTGCAAATCAAAAGGCGCAGAAGAGAATGCTGCTGATTCTACCGCAACATCCGGGACAACCCCACAAGGTGCCGCTTATGAGATTGATGTTCCGAGGAGCGAACTCAAATGGAATGCCTTTAAGCCCACCGGCACACATTTCGGTACGGTGCCTATCGCAGGAGGTACGATTTATGTAGATGGTGACCTTATCACAGGTGGCTCTGTCGAAATCAACATGACAGGCATCGAAGTAAAAGATCTGGATGGAGAAATGAAAGAGAAGCTGGAAGCACATCTCAAAGGGTCAGTACCCGGAAAAGAAGATGACTTCTTCAATGTGTCCAAATATCCAAAGGCTACCTTTAATATCCTGGGTTCCACCAAACTTGAAAATGATCCTCTAGGCACCCATATGATCAATGGTGAATTAAGGATCAAAGAAATCACCAAGCCTGTCAGCTTCAAGGCAGTGGTGGATCTCTCCAGCGGAGTTGCCCTGAAAGCCACCGCCGAACCATTCGTCATCGACAGGACAGAATGGGATATCAAGTTTAAATCCAAAAAATTCTTTGATGATCTCAAGGATGATTTTGTCAATGATGAGATCAAGCTGGAACTGACAGTCGGTGCAGTGAAGGCGGCGCAATAAGCAGTGTGAGTTGTGAGTTGTGAGTTGTGAATTGTGAGTTTTCACTTTTCACTCTTCACTCTTCACTTGCATGTGCCAGAGCATCGCCACCATCGTCTTCGAATCCCCGATTTCCTGCTGTGCGACCCATTCCAGGGCTGAGGATTTAGGCACCCAGACGAGTTGGATATCCTCATCTTCATCCGTGAGACCACCGCCATCATTGAGCCTGGAGGATTCATCCACCTCTGCATAGAAGAGCGTGATGCGTTCACTCATGATACCCGGTGATACATAAAAGCGCGTGATCCGTTGAATGGTCAGTGGCTTGTACCCGATTTCTTCTATCACTTCCCGATAAGCTGCATCTTCTTCGTCTTCACCGGGAGAGATACCTCCGGCCACTATCTCCGTCAGCCATGGATTGATGCCATGGTGAGTGGGTGGATATCTCATCTGCTTAACGAGGATATAGGCATCTCTTTCCTTATGATAGACCAGAATCGCTACGGCATCCCATTTGGCAAAACTATACCTGGTCACTTCAGGTGAAAGGGTGCCATCAAAACGTTCGAATTGGAGGACACCTCTCCTTACTTCAAAAAATTCGTCGAACAGGGTTTCTTCTTTGTGCTTGATAACTTCCATGGTGGATTGTTTGTGCGGTGAAGATACGATACGTGAGAACGTGAGAACGTGAGAGCGTGCGAGGCAACATAATTGGAAAAAAAATGTTACGTTGCACTTATGGCATTAGGAAGAGAATTTCCACCGGAAATGGATGCGAAACCGAAAAAGGGATTTGTAGAAAGCTTGCAATCCCTCAAGTTGCTCATTCCGTTTTTCAGGATGATCTGGAGGACTTCGCCCGGCCTTACCTTCACCAATATTATCCTGCGGTTATTTAAAGCCGCTATTCCACTCGGGCAGCTGTATGTAGGCAAACTGATCATCGATGAAGTCATCCGGCTGATCAGTGCCCCTGAAAAAGATTTCACGCAGCTTTGGTGGTGGTTAGGCTTCGAACTGGGGCTTGCTGTATTTTCTGAGATATTCAACCGGATCATAAGCCTGACGGATGCCTTACTGGGCGACCTGTATGCCAATCATTCGTCTGTTGAACTGATGCACAAGGCTGCCTCCCTGGACCTGGGCATGTTTGAGGACAGTGAATTCTATGACAAGCTGGAGCGCGCGAGACGGCAGACGACTGGAAGAGTGGTGTTGATGTCCATGGTGCTCAGTCAATTGCAGGACCTGATCACGATCATTTTTCTCGGTGCAGGTCTTGTGGTATTTGAACCCTGGCTGATCGTTATCCTGTTTATTGCCGTACTCCCATCCTTCCTCAGTGAAGCTTATTTCTCCAGATCAAGTTATTCCTTGGTCCGTAGCTGGACTCCGCAGCGAAGAGAGTTGGATTACCTGAGATACATAGGTGCCAGTGTAGAGACGGCCAAGGAAATCAAAGTGTTCGGGCTGGATTCATTTCTGACCAGGCGGTTCAGCAAGATAGCGGGCGAATATTACAAGGCCAACAAAACGATTGCCATCAAGCGCACCGTGTGGGGCACACTATTACAAGTGCTAAGTGTACTTGCCTATTATGGAGCGTACCTGTTGATTATCATCCGTACTGTAGCTGGTATATTGACGGTCGGGGATCTCACTTTCCTGTCCGGATCTTTCAATCGGTTGCAGAATCAGTTGCAAAACTTACTTGCCACCTTTACCCGCATCACAGAATCTGCTCTCTATCTGCAGGACTATTTTGACTTTCTCGCCATCGTTCCGACCATCAAGGATAGCACGAGCGCGATAGAGGCACCAAAACAAATTAAAGAAGGCATTCGGTTTGAGAATGTTGGTTTTAAATATCCAGGCACTGAAATCTGGGCCGTCAGGCATATTAGTTTCCTGTTGTACCCTGGTGAAAAATTAGCGCTGGTCGGGGAAAATGGTGCCGGCAAAACTACCCTCGTCAAACTCCTCGCGAGGATGTATGACCCATCGGAAGGGAAGATCATGATTGACGGACAGGACATACGTCAATTTAAGATCGAGTCTTATCGCAAGATGATCGGTGTCATCTTCCAGGATTATGTCCGGTTTAGTTTTAAAGCCGGCGAAAATGTTGCCGTAGGTCAGATCGAAGAAGCAGCCAATGAAAGCCAGATCCGGAATGCCGCCGAAAAAAGCCTGGCGGATCCAGTGATTCAGAAATTACCGGAAGGCTATAACCAGATGCTGGGCAAAAGATTTTCGGAGGGCATCGACCTCTCCGGCGGCGAATGGCAAAAGATTGCACTGGCACGCGCTTATATGCGCGACGCGCAGATCGTCATCCTTGACGAACCAACTGCGGCCCTGGATGCGCGCGCGGAGTACGAAGTGTTTAAACGCTTTTCCGAGTTAACAAAAGGGAAAACCGCTGTCATCATTTCGCATCGCTTCAGCACAGTCCGCATGGCCGACCGCATTCTCGTGCTGAAGAATGGCGAGATGCTTGAAATAGGTACGCATGAAGAATTACTTTCTTCGAGCGGCCTCTACGCCGAGCTCTTTCATCTGCAGGCGCAGGGCTATCAATAAAACTCAAATCGCCTTCGCTATTTGTTTAACTCATAGCTATCTGTTTAATCAACGCTATTTGAAGTTTGCAACTTCAAATCTATACCTGTATCAATGTCTTTGTAACCAATCTATTTCAGGCAGTTTGTAACTGCCAAGCCTGATTATAGCCGTTTTTTGAATTCCACATAGCAGTTGCAAACTGCTCTTACGTGCTCTCACATAAACCAGATGACTATCAAACTGATTTGAAGTTGCAAACTTCAAATAGCGGGGTATGCTAAAACTTCAAATAGCGTAAAAAAAGTTATTCAATACTTAATTCACCATAATTCATGCGGGCCATGATCAATCCGCCACCTGTACCTCTGGAGGCCTTGAGGATACTACTTCCTGTCTTCTGGATGTCCTCCGTCACCCGCAGGTCATGATGATTGATGGGACAATAATTGTTTTGGGCATCCACTGAAAAGGAAGCACCGGGCTGGAAACGAAGCTTAACACCTGTAAAGGATGTATTGATATCCACGCGTATAAAGCCAGCAGCAATATTGCTTACCTGCAGTTCACCGTAACGCATGTCAAAGTGTCCGTGGGAACTCAACCCACCAATACGCATGCCTGAATAAGCACTCTCCATATCAATCGTCTGAACCCTCTCGACAGATACATCATCATATTTACCCCGATAGGTCAGGTCATAAATATCTATGGCACGGAAGTCACTGTAAGCAGTAGTGATACTGGCCCGTTTTGCAGATCCCATCACGAGATCGGTATACTTCATATCCACTTTTACTGCCTCCGCATCTTCCATCTCCAGATCTGAATAACTCAGGACTAACTCACCATTGTTGATCCGGGACATATTACCATCACTATAAGCCATCTCAAGTGACAACTTTGCATTAATGTCACCGAGCCGCAGATCACCATAACTGAGGTCAATCCGCAGATCACGGTTGGTGGTTTCTACAAAGATGTTTCCGTACTTCTGTCTTAGTTCCAGAAAGATATCCGCGGGGACAAGGATATTATAATTGATTTCCAGTTCGACATTGCCGGTGTCAAACCAGGATGACCATCCGGATGAGGATGAAACGCTGGTTGAAGCGGAAACACGATTCCCGGATTGGGCTATATCAATGGAAATCCTATCCAGGTTCTCCTGCGCCTTCTTATCACTTCCGGCCCGTACTTTGATCACCACCTCCATCTTGATCTGATTGCTTTCTCCAATGGCGATATCGATTTTTCCATATCGGTTATCGACTGACAAAAATCCATCTGCCTTTACTGCAAACTCCCTTTCGATACGTTTCTCTGCCTCGGATTTTTCAGCCTGGGCTGTATTGAACAACAGGATCAACACCAGGAGGAGTAAGTTACATTTCATGATTACTGCTTTCATTGTTTTGATATTTATCGACTCGGTTTAATATTTTCTCCATGATATCCAGTTTCTGTTGCTGGTGCCTGATCATTGCACTCAGGAGTAATTCGGTATCCGCATTCGGATCATCCAGCAACTGCTTACGAAGTTGCTCATATACCTCATCCAGTACCTGGATATCTGACAATACTTCCTCTCCTACCGGCAGTGACTTTATTTTCTCCATTTTGCGGTCGATCCGGTCCTGGTAGTATTGTTCTGCTTCCTTGTATTCATCCCATCCGGCTATTTCAGGTTGTGCCTGTGACTTGATGCCGAAAATATATCCCACGGCAATCAACAACAACGCACTCGCTGCCATGGCCGTCCATTTCCATAATGATTGAACTGTCCGGTCTTGCTTGTTGATTCGTGTCCATACCCGATCAGGTGCTTTCAGGTCATCAAATGATGCCCGGTTGTCCCTGATAAAGTCCTCTAATGAATCCTGTCTTTTCATTTTATCTCAATTGTAAGAGAGTGAGAGAGTAAGAGAGTAAGAAAAGTGAAATTTTGACTATGCACTTGAATATGATAATTTGATTTCATTTGCTTCCTGCTTTTATCTATTTATTCTCGTACCCTATCATTCCCAATTTTTCACTTTTCACTCTTCATTTTTCACTTAAAATTTCTCTCAGCTTCGCCTTCGCCCTGCTGTACTGTGACTTTGATCCCGTCTCCTGTATCCCAAGGATATCTGCAATCTCTGCATGGTCATACCCTTCGATGAGGTATAGCGTCAGCACCTGCCTGTAACCGTCCGGAAGCTTCATTATTCCTTCCTTGACTTTTTTCACCTCATAGACCACTTCCTCGTCATCTTCAAAGTCTTCTGTTGGGATGTTGACGGTACTTTCTGAAATTTCTTCAAAATGTATCCTTCGCTTCTTGAAGACATTGAGACAATGGTTGATGACAATCCGCTTGATCCATGCCCCCAGGCTTGCTTCGGCCCGAAACGAATCCAGTTTTCGGTATACATCCATGAAGGATTCCTGGAGGACGTCCTCAGCTTCAGCCTGGTTGCCCAGCATTCGATAACAGACATTATACATGGCGTCACAGTACCTGTTGTACAAGGTATACTGCGCCTGCCTGTCACCTTTCAGGCAGAGGGCTATGAGAGAAGACTCAGCCTCTGAATACATCGGGTTTGTCGCGTCTTGATAACGGGTTAATGACAACCATTACAGGAGGAGGTTGCATGCCATATGATTTTTGACCTCGAATAGGACTATTTTTACTCTGCTATGAGTACAAAAACAAAGATACAAGGCGGTATCGGGCATGAACACTACATAACCAAATTGTCCATGAGAGGACATTTGATTGTAGCGGACGAACCTATCGAAAATGGAGGTAAAGACACAGGACCAACTCCTACAGAGCTGATCTTGAGCGGATTGGGCGCCTGCACTGCCTCCACCTTACGGATGTATGCTGATAAGAAAGGCTGGGATGTGGAGCGGATAGACCTCGAAATAAGCATCCGGATCGAAAAAACACCTACCGGTCAGATCTCCCATATCGATAGCCACATCGACATCACAGGTAATATCACCGCTGAAGAAAAGGCACGGATGATTGAAATAGCTCAAAAATGTCCGGTGCACAAGCTGCTGAGTAATCCTATCCTGATTCAAACAAGTGCAAAGCCCTGACAAGCCGCGGAGGTGTCACCTGGCCTAGATAACCACTAAAAAATGCAATACCCTGAATTTGTCCGTGAACATTATCTTTGCCCCTTGAATTCATATTGATTTTAACAGCATTTATAATACGCAACATGAAAATTTCCCATTTTTTAATTCTCGCTTTGATCACTACCTTTTTGTCTGCAGTCGCCTGCAAGGATAAAAAAGAAGAAACCACCACCACTGAAGGTGAATCCATCACGCTACCTGAAGGTACTGTAGCTACAGATCCTGCAGCAGCAGGTCAACCGATTTCCATTGGCGGCGGAGGAAATGAAGCACACTACAAGTGTACAAAGGAGGGTTGCACAGGAAAGGGTGACGCAGCCGGCAAATGCCCTGTGTGCGGCACTGACCTGGTGCATAATCAGGCCTTCCATGCCCAGGCTGCAGGAGCCCCAGGTTCGTCTCCAGCCAATCCCGTACAAGTAAATCCTACCGGAGGAACTCCGGCCACCGCTACACCAACTCCACCTTCAGCACAGAATGCAAAAGGAGAGTACCACTACACCTGTGCTAAAGGACATCCTGGAGCAGCTAGTGCAGGAAATTGCGCCAAGTGTGGTGAGCCTTTGACACATAATCAGGCTTACCATAATAACTAAGAAAAAGGCTGAGGCGAAGGCGAAGGCTGAGGCTGAAGGCTGAGGCTGAAGGCTGAAGCTGAGGTAAAGAAAAAAGAGCGGCACTACATGCTGCTCTTTTTTTACGCCTCATCCATAATAAAAAAGGGCAACATCTTGTGATGCTGCCCTTTTTTATTCTCATAACATGTCTGCCAGGGGTTACATTTTATTGAACTTGACAGGGTACCATTGATCTGCGGTTTGTATCCACAGGAAGTACATACCGGCAGTGAGGTGATGTATATCTATTTGTTTGTCCTTTACTGCTTCCTCGCTCACACGCATCTGCAGTCCA
>DATHZY010000413.1:0-8146 GCA_035458325.1 Saprospiraceae bacterium
TATATGGACGAAATAAAACCATATGATCCACCTGTACCTTCGGACAGTGACTTAGTTTCAATCGCACACAGAATTATGAATTCGCCCAATATTGCATCGAAACGTTGGGTTTACGAACAATATGATCACACCGTTCGGACCGGAAATACAAATACCAATGATCCTTCAGATGCTACCATTGTGCGGCTCAAAGGCACTGACAAATCATTGGCTGTTACCGTTGACTGCAATAGCTCCTATGTATATGCGGATCCCTATATCGGAGCCATGATAGCCGTGTCCGAAGCTGCACGAAACATTCGATGTTCAGGTGGTATCCCATTGGGTGTAACGAATTGCCTCAATTTTGGCAACCCTTACAATCCTGAGGTATATTATCAATTTGTACATGCCATCAAAGGCATGGGTGAAGCGTGCAGAAAATACGGGACGCCAGTGACAGGAGGAAATGTAAGCTTCTACAATCAATCGGTGCTCAAAGACAAAACCGAACCTGTATTTCCAACGCCTACCATTGGGATGGTGGGTTTGGTGGAAAAGAAGGAACATGCCACTACCCTATCGTTTAAGAAGGAAGGCGATCATATCCTCCTGCTCGGGACCCTGCCAACCAATGCAGATGGATCCGTATACATACGGGAAATTTTGGGCCAGCGTTTGACCGCTTGTCCTGAGTTCAACCTGGATTCGGAATTCAAGCTTCACGAAGCCATCAGCCAGCTCATCAGTAATTCAATGGTTGCCAGCGCCCATGATATCTCTGAAGGTGGAGTGCTGACGTCACTTACAGAAAGTGCCATGTCGGGCTCCCTCGGGTATAACATCACACTCCCGGCTGGAGTGAGGAAAGACATATTCCTTTTCAGCGAAAGCCAGGGTCGGATAATCATCACCGTCAGTAACGAAAATTTAACCAAAGCGGAGGAGATGCTGGCTAAACAAGCTATCCCCTTTATACGTTTAGGGACTGTAACCGCACCGGTAATGACCATTGATGGGCTCGATTTCGGAGCTGTCAACGATTGGAAAACACAATATCAAAACGCGCTATCCAACATACTTGAACAATAAATTACAAACCTGTACATACCTATGAAAAATCTTAGCATCGGTTTATTTATCCTCACGATCATCAGTATCGCGTCATGCGGAGCTATCTCATCAAAAGAGACCAATATCACCGGCACCATTTCTGATGCACCCAACATGAAGGTTTACCTTGATCAAATGGGACCTAACAGCAACACGATCGTGATGAGCCAGGGGGATACAGACGCTAATGGCGATTTTACTCTCAAAATGGAAGAGACCCTGCCAGCAGCGATATACAGGCTCCGTATTGGCGCCGGCAAATTATTTCTTGTACTGGAAGATGCCTCCTCCACCGTGACTGTTAAAGGCACCCTGGAAGGTATGAGGACCAGTGATATGGAAATCAGGGGCTCAGAAAGCGCGAAGGATTTTATGGATGCCACGCATCTCCTGTCTACAGGTAAAATCACGGCAGATGATGTAAAGGATTACATCAAGAATACCCCTTATCCGATGGCAGGAATGCAGATGGCCATCAACGCATTTGGCAACAGACCTGAGTTTTATGATATCCATAAGACAGCAGCAGCTCTATTAGCCAAGAAATACCCTAACCATGAGTATGCCGCGCAGTACACCACCTTCGCCACCAGCCTTGAGCAGGCAGCTGCGCAGGGACAGGCGTCGGAAGCAATCCAGGTGGGAATGCCTGCACCGAATATTACACTGAAAAGTCCTGACGGGAAGGATTACTCTTTAGCGGACCTGAAGGGCAAAGTAGTTTTGCTTGATTTCTGGGCTTCCTGGTGTGGACCTTGCAGAAAAGCGAACCCACACGTAGTCGAAGTCTATAATAAGTACAAGGATAAAGGATTTACAGTCTTCAGTGTTTCCCTGGATGGAATTGACAGTCGTTCTAAAGCCAGATATCCTGATGAAGCTCAATTCCAGGCCGGACTGGAGCAATCTAAGAAAAACTGGATTGCTGCCATTGAAAAAGACCAATTAGCCTGGCCGTATCATGTAAGTGAACTCACCAAATGGGATACCCAGGCAGCAAGACAATATGGAGTATCCGGAATTCCAAAAACATTCCTGATAGGTCGGGACGGTAAAATCGCTGCTGTCAATCCACGGACTACACTGGAGGAGGAACTATTGAAAGTGCTCTAGAAACTTTCTACGTATGATCCGGTAAATAAAAAAAGGCAAGATCAATGATCCTGCCTTTTTTTTATTTAGTAAGGTATTTGGTGACAGACATCAGAACTTGATGATCTGGACCATAATATCATGCTTTTTAGTCAGGCGCTCAGCGAAGGCAAAACTTCCCGCAGGCGCAATGAGGATGAGCCCACCGCCCTTGTTTTTACCCAGGATACTCAACAGCTTCCACTTGCTAACGGTCTTTTCGGCATCGGCATCCTTACGGACGACCTCAATATACCATCTGCCGCCACGCTTTACTGCGGTTATATCAGGAACGAGTTTATCATCACTGTCCTTATTACTCAAGCCGGAAGGGGTTTCATACCCTTCAATATTGGCCTTTACGTCCGAATAGCCATTGCGGGCAACCCAGGTAACCAATATCTTCTTTATTAGCTCTTCATCTTTACTCATAGGCACTGCCAATACTTCCATAAATGATCTTTTCTAAGGACATCGGGGGGGACAAATATAACAATTTGATTATCAGGGCAAAGTTTATATTTCTAAAAATCAGGGATTTTTAATGCCCAAACCCCTTCATTTAGCCCTGTCCAGAACCTGCCTTTTGGATTTATTATCCATCCTTCCGGAGACGAATTTAGACCTTTAATACCCTTTATATCAGTCAATTAACTATCCGGACACGACGTTCATTCCTCCTATTCGGATGGTTAAATACTGGATAAACAGGTGTGGGTAAAAATCTTTTAATCAATTTATTACAGGTGCCATCTTCGATAGCCTGTTGATTCAGTTCTTATAATGGCAAAAAAAAAGCCGCCCGCAGGCGGCTCAAAAGACTATTACAATCTCACCCAATGTACTTATTTGGCTATTTGATCGGCACTTGCATCTGCACCGGTCAATGCTGATTTAACTGCAAAATGTACTGCTTCCAGATCAGCAGATACAGTTGCCCATGTTTCAGCGGTAGCTTCAGAAACCTTCACTGCAGCAGCGTCGAGATCTGCCTGCAATTTCTTGTAAGTTTCCAATTGTGTGTTAATCGTTGCCTTAGCTGCATCATCTGCAGTAGCAAGACTTCCTTCCAGCTCAGCTATTTTAGCTGTAACTCCATCCTTAAAAAGGGTCAAATTTGCTGCTGCGGCAGTCTTAGCTGCTACGAAAGTAGAATCAGCAACTGCTTCAGCAGTAGTTGTTTCTGTGCTGGCATTTGTTGTGTCTTTGCAAGCTACCCATGCCAATGAGAGTAACACTGCCAATGAAAAGAATTTAATGGTCTTCATAATTAAGTTGTTGTGAAATAAAAAGGTTTGACTTTACACCGGAACGGAAAATACACCCCGTTTCGATACTGCAAATAAACGGAGTATTATCCGCTAAGTTTCAAGGTTTTATAAATTATCTTTAAATTCAGTAGATACCTTGACCTAACTGCGTGATTTTCTAATGTAAAACCCTGATTAATTAAGGAAAGGTCACTGTAGCCAAAAGCCACTAAAATCAAGCCAGGACACATCTCTTCCGGCCTTCAGCAAACCTCCGGCATGCAGCTAAGGCTTGCGGCAAATCAAAAGGAAACAAATCCCTTTAAATGGTCTTCCAGTGTTTTCAATGTAGGGGTGTGATGTATCCGGCCCTGGTCATCCATCAATTCACTGATCCTGCTGACAGGCAATAAACGGGGGAAAATCACCGACTTCATGTGCATAAGTATGCCTGACAAGTGATCCATTCCACGGATATTCCCCGATCTCCCCGTGGCCACCCCGATGAGCAGGGATTTCTTCAGTTTAAACGTTTCATCGCATTTCCTGACAGAAATGGCATCTATAAATAATTTAAGCACCCCTGGGAAACTCCCATTGTACTCCGGAAGGATCCAGATAAATTTCTCTGCCGGAATCATCCATTGATCCTGGATAAGCCTCAGTTTTTCTGGTACTTCATCCTTTTTATACAAGCCTGAAGGCAGGATCTCGGGTGGCAAATCGACCATACTTACAAACCCTATCGGCCCCTGATACTGCTCGCGGAGCATCTCTATGATATGTCTGGATACAAACTCAGTGTTGCTGTCCGGCCGGTTGGTAGCTTGTATGACTGTAATCATCCTTTCTCGGTATTGGCCTCTAATACAAGCATAAAGCTCCAAATGTTCTGCCAATAGCCGTATTTTTGCGCCCCTGATCATCAGAAAACCATTATAAATAAAGGAATAATAGAGGTTCTCTTGATCCGGGGTTCAATTCAATAACCGCTATTTTGGGAAAAATTATTGCAATAGCCAACCAGAAAGGAGGCGTCGGAAAAACAACGACGGCAATCAACATGGGTGCATGCCTGGCTGTGCTTGAGAAAAAGGTATTACTCGTTGATGCTGACCCTCAGGCCAATAGCACATCCGGATTGGGCATCGAGACAATACCAGGTCAACCCACCGTCTACGATTGCATGATCAATAATATCCCGGCGGCAGATGCCATCCTAAAGACTGCCACACCGAACCTGTCCATCCTGCCCTCTCATATTGACCTTGTCGGCGCTGAACTGGAGCTAGTATCCAGAATGAGAAGAGAGTACACCCTTCAAACGGTTTTAGATAAAGTCAGGGACGAATATGATTACATCCTTATCGATTGTATGCCCTCCCTTGGTTTACTGGCTGTGAATGCCCTGACTGCTGCTGATTCAGTCCTGATCCCTATCCAGACAGAAATCTATGCCCTGGAAGGATTGCAGAAACTAAAAAACACCATTAGCCTGGTTAAGGAACACCTCAATCCGAAACTTAAAATCGAAGGGATCATCATGACAATGTATGACAGCCGCTTAAGACTGGCCAATATGATCCTTGAAGAAGTGCGACAGAACCTGACAGATACGCTCTATACCACAATCATACATCGCAACAGCAAGATCAGTGAATCACCAAGCATGAAGGCACCTGTAATCATGTATGATGCCGCCAGCACAGGAAGTATGAATTTCATGCAACTGGCCCTCGAATTTTTGAAACGCAACGATGACGAAAAGGTGGAAAACTAGCTGTTAGAAGTTAGCAACCAACAGTTAAAAACTAGCAGTTAGAAGTTAGCAACTAGCAGTTGGCAGTCAGCAGTCTTCAGTCGGCAGTTGTTAATACGCAATAGCCATAAATCAAAAGAGAATAAAGAACAAATGGACTTAATTGAACTTGATCACCCATTATACGATTTGCATTTATTATATTACATATCATCAACTTCTCACTGCTAATTTCTAAATGCTCACTAACCGCTCACTTCTAACTTCTAACTGCTAACTGCTAACTGCTAACTGCTAACTTTTAACTGCTCACTTACAAATGTCTAAAGAGACCAATAAAATGCAAATCGGCAAGGGCATCCGCGCCTTGCTGACCAATATAGAAGAAAGGGGCACAGCGCCGACCGGTCAGGAACTGAGAGAGCTGTCGAGAGAAACACTTGAAGTAGCTGTGGAAGCTATTGAAGCTAATCCATATCAACCGCGGACGGATTTTGATGAAACTGCCCTTGAAGAACTTGCGCAATCCATCCGTGTGCATGGCATCATCCAGCCTCTGACGTTGCGAAGGTTGCATGAGGGCAAGTACCAGCTGATTGCCGGTGAGCGACGTTGGCGGGCAGCACAGAGAGCAGGACTGAAAAGTGTACCGGCCTATATCAGGTTGGCCGATGATCAGGGAATGCTTGAGATGGCCATCGTAGAGAACATCCAACGTGCTGATCTCAATGCGATGGAGATGGCATTTAGTCTTCAGCGTCTTATCGATGAATGCAAACTCACCCACGAAGAATTATCAACCAGGGTTGGAAAACAAAGAAGTACGGTTTCCAATTTCCTGCGATTACTAAAACTTCCTCCTCAGGTGCAGGATGCTATGCGCAAGGAGGTCATCAGCATGGGGCATGCTAAGGCAATCGCGGGTCTCGAAGATATCAGTGCTCAATTGATGGTTCTCGGTGATATCATCTCAGGTCAACTGAGCGTCAGGGATACAGAAAAACTGGTTGCCAAATATCAGGATGGCCTTACTGGTAAAACGCAAAAGAAAGGAGCCGCCACTAAAAAGAGCACGACTGCTACTAAATCCGCGGATGTCTCCAAAATTGAGCAGCAGTTGCGTTCATTGCTTGGTGTCAAGGTTGAACTGCAATACCAGGAAAATGGTAACGGCCAGATCAGGATACCCTTCAAGTCGGATAAAGAACTCAATTATATCCTGGATCTCCTGGAGGAGCTTGATTCATCCAAATAGTATACCTAACTACCCTTCTAAGCGTTTATTACCCGATGAGACTACGTTGCCTGCTGATTCTAAGTGTTTTGTTTATTAGTCTGACGACGCACACTATTGTGGGCCAAGTGACTTTAGACAGCATTTCAGCAGATACAATGGTGCCGCATAAAAAGAAAGGTTCAATATTCAGTGGCCGGCCTGGAAAGTCAATGTTGATGAGCCTTGTCATTCCGGGAGCCGGACAGATCTACAATAAAAGCTATCTGCGTGTTCCTTTTGTCTGGGGGGCTGTGGGTGGCATGGGTTACCTTGTTCATTTCAACACGGTTAATTACCAATGCAGGAAAACAGCCTATGAAGCGAGTATCGATGGTGTGGCCTATGTGCCTCCTTGCGATAATTGCGAAGATGCCTTGTTGGGGATTATGGATCCATCCAGATTGAGACTATTGAGAGACGAAGCCAATGAGGCACGCCAGCTCTCTATTGTCGGCTTTACCCTTGTATGGCTGGCCAATGGTATTGATGCCTTTGTCAATGCCCATCTAAAAGAATTCGATCTGGATGAAGACCTCTCTATTCGTGTAGGAACGAAAATGGACAATGACCCTTACAATCCTATGCGGATGGGCATTTTTGTCCAATTTTAAGATGCCTCAAAAGGATATCCTCTTTAGACCAATCCCCATACTGACAAAGCCATTTCAGGAGTTTGCTCCTGCAATTTTGGGAATTCCAATTGAAGTGCTTGATGGAATTTCGCAGGGTTATTCCTGGGGTTCTGGGTTGGGTAGTTGCATATATGGTTGATAATATTTATATTAGACTTATTATTCATCATCATAATCCCATAGCCATGAATAAATTATACCTCAGTTTACTCTTTATTGGAAGTCTTTTTAGTTGCCACATAGATGACACCAAGAACAATTATGTCATCTCCGGTGAAATCCTGACCCTGGGTGGCAATGAATTTCAACATGTCATTGTCCATTTATTGAAAGGAGATCAAATTATCTCCTCTTCTACAGGGCCTCAATTTGCATTCTCCAATCTTGAAGAGGGCACCGCATATAGCGTGCTACCCTTGGTCACAGAAACAGACGGTAGAAGTGGCCTATCCACGCTTGACATAGTTGCTGTCAGAAAACACATTGAGGGCGTTGAGCCTTTCGACCTGTATCAAAAGACCGCTGCTGACGTGAATAAAGATAACGTCATCAATCAGGATGATCTTGAGATCATCAGAGATTGTATTGTGTCTTCACCTAAATTATTCGCTTGCCCTGAATATCGGTTTGTATCACATGAACATGATGGATCTGCATTCAAATATGTTGATCAGTACTACACCAACAAGCTATTTGCTGACCATCATATCGTTTTTGTGCCGATAAAACTGGGGGACGTCAACCACACCATCTGGCCTTAAGCCAATACGGTAGTCAATTACTCCCTATTAGTCCAGCCCTCTTTTAGAGAAACGGTTTGGTTGAATACTAAATGCTCCGGAGTTGAATCCCTGTCGAGTGTAAAATAACCTTGCCTTAAAAACTGGAATCCTTCCCCTACCCTTGCTTCGGTGAGCGCAGGCTCCAGTTTAACATTATCAAGCACTTTCAGCGATTCAAGGTTTACCTTGCTGAGGAAATCGACACCTTCTGCCAGTGGGTTTTC
>DATHZY010000414.1:0-3887 GCA_035458325.1 Saprospiraceae bacterium
GGCTGGTATGGAAACTTACCGGAGGCGCTGTTCATGTCACAGATGTTTCCAATGCCTCCAGAACCATGTTATTTAATATTCATTCCGGTGCATGGGATGAAGAATTGCTTTCCCTTTTTTCAATCCCGCCTGGCCTACTGCCCGCTGTTAAATCAAGTAGTGAAATCTATGGATACACGGGTAATATTATTCCAGGTTCAAATCTTCCAATAGCCGGAATAGCAGGTGACCAGCAAGCGGCATTGTTTGGTCAGATGTGCATTCGTCCAGGCATGGTGAAGAACACCTATGGCACAGGTTGTTTTATGCTGATGCATACAGGGGAAAAAGCCTATACATCGAAAAACAATTTACTGACTACGATTGCCTGGAAGATTGGAGGCAGGACCGAGTATGCACTTGAAGGCAGTGTGTTTATAGCCGGCGCGGCTGTGCAATGGCTTAGGGATGGCCTCAATTTCATACACTCTTCCGGGGAGATAGAATCCGTTGTGGGAGACATGGAGGATAGTGATGGTGTGTATGTAGTGCCCGCGTTTGCTGGTCTGGGGGCACCTTACTGGAACCCACATGCACGGGGCAGTATTTTTGGACTCACACGAGGTAGTACAAGAGCACATATTGCAAAAGCCATTCTGGACAGCATCGCGTATCAAACATTTGATGTCCTCAGTTCGATGGAGGCTGATTCAGGAATCAGCATCGCAGAATTACGGGTGGATGGAGGGGCTACAGTAAATGACCGGCTCATGCAATTCCAGAGTGATATCCTCAACACAAAAGTGATACGGCCGAGGATCACCGAAACTACAGCATTAGGCGCTGCCTATCTTGCGGGTCTTGCTGTCGGCTACTGGCCGGATATTGAATCCATTAAGTTGCAATGGCAGGTCGACCGGGAATTCAGACCAGCTATGGATGATGACGAGAGACTGCGAAATATTAAAGGCTGGAAGCGTGCCATACAAGCGTCGATTGCCTGGGCTGAAAACAGGTAACTAAAACCAAGGAGGATCACAGGATAAACAGGAGCCTATGAAGCGACAGGAGATGACAGCCCAATTAAAGCTTAGAGACGAATGGGATATCTGCGTGATAGGGGGTGGTGCTACCGGACTGGGAGTCGCTGTTGATGCTGCATCACGCGGATTCAGTACTATATTATTTGAGCGGTTTGATTTTGCAAAAGGGACCTCATCGAGGAGCACCAAACTGGTGCATGGTGGCGTCCGCTATCTACAGCAGGGCAATATCAGGTTAGTCATGGATGCACTCAGTGAGCGCGGCCTGATGATGAAGAATGCTCCGCACCTGGTCAAGAATCAATCCTTTGTCATTCCTAATTACGAATGGTGGGAATCACCATTCTATGGCTTTGGATTAAAGGCCTATGACTGGATGGCGGGGAACCTGGGGTTGGGTTCAACTGAGTTCTTATCCCTTGAGGAAACGCTCGCAGCCGTACCGACCCTTGACCCGACCGGGCTACGCGGAGGTATTCGCTATCATGACGGTCAGTTTGATGATACACGGATGGCTATTCACCTCGCGATGACCGCTGCTGATCATGGAGCTGTGATTTTAAATTATTTCAATGTAGCAGAATTCATAAAGGATAGCGACGATATATCTGGAGTCGTGGTTACGGATTCGTTGACCGACATTCAATATAGAATTAAAGCAAAGGCTGTCATCAATGCGACGGGTGTCTTCTCGGATACGATCCTGCAAATGGATGATCCTGATGCAGCATCTGTCATCAGCCCAAGCCAGGGAATACATCTGGTATTGGATAAGGAATTTTTACCAGAGGATACAGCCATCATGATCCCGAGAACCGATGATGGCCGGGTTTTATTTGCAGTACCCTGGCATCATAAAATCATTGTTGGCACCACGGATACACCTGTGGAGCATCCTGACATTGAGCCCCTCGCCAGGGAAGAAGAAATAGATTTTGTCCTGCAGCACATCAGGGATTATCTGACGAAAGAGCCGATGTATGAAGACATCCGAAGTGTCTTTTGTGGCTTGCGGCCCTTGATGAAGGGAGCGGGCAAAACAGCAGCCTTATCCAGGGATCACCAGATCACGGTTTCTGAGTCAGGTTTGATTTCGATCACCGGAGGTAAGTGGACTACTTACCGGCGTATGGCAGAGGATACTGTCAATGTAGCTATACAACGAGCAGATCTATCGATGACACCTTCTGTGACTGCAGCACTACCCATCCATGGCTATCTGGAAGGAACAGATTTTGAAAGCGCATTGTATTATTATGGCACGGACAAGGAATATGTCCTGGCGATGGTAAGCGAGGATCCATCCCTTGGTGAACAGATCCATGATCACTTTCCATATATAAAAGCAGAGATATACTGGGCGGTGAAAGAAGAGATGTGTGTAGCAATTGAAGATTTTCTGGCCCGGAGGAGCCGGATGTTATTCCTGGATGCGAAAGCGTCCGTTGAAGCAGCTCCATTGGTTGCTCAGATCATGGCGGTTTTGTTAAACGAGGATGAGGTATGGATCAGGCAACAGGTGGATGCCTATAATCAACTGGCAAAGAATTATCTTCCAACCGGCAAATCAAACAACGCATAACCGGAAAACTATGGCGGAACATTTTATCGGGGAATTTTTTGGCACGCTGTTATTGATCATCCTGGGTTGTGGTGTAGTCGCTAATGTGCTGCTGCATCAAACAAAAGGGCAACACAGTGGATGGATTGTGATCACCTTTGGCTGGGCTATGGGTGTCTTCATAGGCGTCTATACAGCAGTGCATTTGGGAGGAAGCGGGCATCTGAATCCAGCAGTAACTATTGCATTTGCTTTATTTAAGGATTTTGACAAGACATTGATCATCCCTTATCTTTTGGCACAGATGTCCGGAGCGATTCTCGGAAGCAGTATGGTGTGGTTGATGTATAAACAGCACTTTGAAATCACAGAGGATAAAGAATTAATTCGAGCGGTGTTCTGTAATGCTCCGGCTATCAGGCATACGAGATATAATCTCATCACTGAAATCCTTGCCACTTTTGTACTTGTATTTGGTGCGTTGACGATGTCGCCATCAACAGATGCCCTTGGTACATTAAATGCATTACCTGTTGCATTGTTGGTGCTCGGTATAGGATTATCGTTGGGTGGGCCTACGGGCTATGCGATCAATCCGGCCAGGGACCTGGGGCCGAGGATTGCTCATTTTTTATTACCGATCAGGACCAAGGGGCATAGTGACTGGAGCTATGCCTGGATTCCGGTAGTTGGACCCGTTATTGGCGCAACGATGGCTGTATTCACGTATAATATACTTTGATATGAAAATCATCATGTTGATTGTGGTGTTGATCATTCCATTCGCTGGAATCGCGCAGACACCTGAAGAGAAGTTAGCTCAAATGGGCATTACACTTCCGGTGGCACCTAATCCGGCAGCGAACTATGTCAATGCAGTGCGGACGGGTGATCTTCTTTTTCTCGCAGGTAAAGGGCCGAGCAAACCTGATGGATCTTACATCACCGGGAAGGTCGGTATTGATCTTACAGTCGAACAAGGGTATGAAGCGGCGCAGCGGGTAGCGATCAATCAGATTGCAGTGTTGAAGCACGAACTTGGTGACTTAAGTAAAGTGAAGCGTATCGTTAAAGTATTGGGCATGGTTAATTCAGCGCCTGATTTTACAGATCATTCGAAAGTGATGAATGGATATTCAGACATGATGGTTGCTGTCTTTGGTGAAGCGGGTAAACATGCAAGATCTTCTGTGGGGATGTATTCATTGCCATTTGGTATTGCGGTGGAGGTGGAGATGATAGTGGAGGTGGAGGATTGAGGTCTTTTGCGTAGGCAAAAGTTGGGCGGAACGGCGGAAGGGCAG
>DATHZY010000415.1:0-5825 GCA_035458325.1 Saprospiraceae bacterium
GCTTTTTTTTTAACTGATGGAATAATGTTGAATGCGATGCATCGCATTCAACATTATTCCATCAGTTAAAAAAAAAGCCCCGTTTCCGGGGCCTTTATTCTTGCTCATTTCAAAAACATCTCATGAAAATAGCATATGAGCAAGCTCAGTTTATCTTGATATGGTCATACCCATGGTCTTACGTTCTCCATTCACCATCACTGAAAGAAGGTACATGCCTGGCTGCAGCTGGCTGACATCGACTGTATGTTGGTGCGCACCTGTAAGCACATTGTCTACACGATCATAGGATAGACGATTGCCGTACAGGTTATAGATTTCAATTTGTACGACACCCTTCTCCTCCATCAGGTATTCTATAAAAATGGTCTGGTCAACAGGATTGTTGTAACGCACCTTCTTCAAATCCGGATGTAGCGAAGCGCCTGCATTGCTCGCTGACTGCGCTCCTTGTGGGTATTCATCAAAGTGAAGAGGCTCAAATCCAAGTTCGAATACCAGGGTGACGCAGTAATGATCTTCACATCCATTGGTGGTGTCTGTCATGAACAGGCATACCGTATACATGCCACTCTGACCATATTCATGTTGCGGATTTTCTTCAGTTGAAGTGTTTCCGTCACCGAACTCCCACAACCAGGTCGTATGCTGGGTGCCACCGGTAGAATTATTGTTGAAGAATACTGTACCGTTTTCGACTTCGAAGTTGAACGTAGCATTACACTCTGGTTGTCCTACGGTCACTTCATGGCATACATCGCTGACACAACCAGTGTTGTCTGTGATGATCAGGCAGACGAGGTAGGTACCAGGTTGATCATAAGTGTGGTAAGGACTGTGTCCGTCACCTTCGTGGCCGTCGCCAAAGTTCCAATGATAGGAGATGATATCATGCTCACTGGTCGAGGTACTGTTGAAATGGATTTGTAAGGTGCCGGGGATTTGTTCCCAGGTGAACTGTGCGTGGCAGCCTTCCTGTGGCTCACCCACTTGAACTTCATGACAAATCTCACTGACACATCCTGTGTTATCTTCTATCCGCAGACACACCACATATATTCCCGGTTCTGCATACTCATGGATCGGATTTTGAACATTGGAATCATGGCCGTCACCAAAAGTCCAATGGTAGGAGATGATATCGTGTTCACTCGTCGATTGGTTGAAGAAGTGAATATTGTTTGTTCCTTGAATAGGTTCCCAGGTGAATATAGCATGGCAGCCGGAAGTTTCACCCTGGACGGTTACCTCGTGGCATACATCACTGACACAACCCTCTGAATCCGTAATGATCAGGCAGACCAGATAGGTGCCAGGTTCATCGTAGGTATGATTAGGGTTATGTCCATCGCCTTCAGAGCCATCACCAAAGTTCCAGTGGTAAGAGATGATATCATGTTCACTGGTCGAGGTGCTGTTGAAATGAATGGCCAGTGAATCCTGGAATTGCTCCCAGTTGAAGGATGCATGGCATCCGGATTGTTCACCTTCCACCGTCACTTCATGGCAGATCTCACTGACGCAACCTGTATTGTCTTCTATTCGCAGGCATACTACATACGTGCCCGGATGGTCATAGGTATGATATGGATCGTTACCATCGCCTTCATGACCATCACCGAAATGCCAGCCATACGAAATGATGTCATTTTCACTGGTAGAGGTGCTGAAGAAATGGATCTGCAGTGACCCAGGGATTTGTTCCCATGTAAATTCTGCATGGCAATCCCCTTCAGGCTCGCCTACAGTCACTTCATGACATACATCGCTGACACAGCCTTCTGAATCAGTGATGATCAGGCAAACCACATAGACGCCTGGTTCATCATAGGTATGATAGGGATCATTTCCATCACCCTCCGTGCCATCACCAAAATGCCACACATACGAGACGATATCATGCTGACTGGTCGAGGTGCTGTTGAAATGTATTTGTAAGGTTCCGGGGATCTGTTCCCAGGTAAACTGTGCATGGCAATCACCGCTTAATGGTTCGACTGTCACTTCATGGCAGAGCTCACTGACACATCCTGTATTGTCTTCGATACGGATACATACCACATAGGTGCCAGGTTCATCATAGGTGTGATAAGGGTCGTCACCATCACCTTCCGAACCATCGCCGAAATGCCAGGTAATAGAAATAATGTCATGCTCACTGGTCGAGGTGCTGTTGAAATGGATCTGCAGTGTCCCGGGGATCTGTTCCCATGTAAATTGTGCATGGCAGTCACCTTGAGGCTCCTCTACCGTTACTTCATGACATACATCGCTGACGCAACCATCTTCCGTTTCAATGATCAGGCAAACGAGATAGGTTCCAGGTTCGGTGTAGGTATGTGTTGGATTCGGACCATCTCCCTCATGACCATCACCAAAATTCCAATGGAAGGAAACAATATCATGATCACTGGTGGACGTGTTGGTAAAATCGACTTCAAGGCTTCCGCTAAACTGCTCCCAGATAAATTCAGCATTGCACTCAGAGGGTGGAAGGCCCTGCACCGTTACTTCATGGCATACATCGCTGACGCAACCAACATTATCTGTAATGATCAGGCAGACCAGATACGTGCCACCTTCAGCATATGTGTGATACGGACTGGAGCCGTCGCCTTCGTGATTGTCACCAAAGTTCCAATGGTAGGATACGATATCATGTTCACTCGTAGAGGTACTGTTGAAATGGATCTGTAAGGTACCGGGGATTTGTTCCCAGGTGAATTCAGCATTACAATCCGATTGAATGGGCGCAATAGTCACCTCGTGGCATACATCGTCGACGCATCCAAAATTATCCGTGATGGTCAGGCAGACCAGGTAAGTACCCGGCTCAGGAAAGGTGTGATAAGGAGCCGATCCATCACCTTCGTGACCATCACCAAAGTTCCAACTGTAGGAAACAATGTCATGTTCACTTGTCGAAGTGCTGTGGAAATGAATCTGCAGTGTCCCGGGCAGTTGTTCCCAGGTAAACTGTGCATTGCACTGAGCCTGGACAGTCTGGGTTACCATCGTCAACAGGAAGAGCGGGAGAAGGAGGAGTAAAGCTTTTTTCATAGTTGGATAGAATTGAGACCAGTAAAAATGAATGGGGATTCAAAACTAAAGATAAACGGCCTATGAAAACGCTGCCTTGACTTAAATATATTTCTTCCGTTTCCGCTCTCCAAGGATCCAGAAGCCTTTTCGTTTCCTCACTTTATAATATTGCAGTATATATTTTTCCATGTGTAACACGGCCTCCTCCGGATCATCCGTTAGTTTGACATAGTTAAGGTCTTCAGGGGAGATGGTGCCCTCGCGAAGCATAAAGTCCAGGTAATCTATCAATGGCGCATAATATTCCTTGCCCATCAGTACCACAGGGAAATGGTGGATCATGCCGGTTTGCACCAGCGTCAGCGTTTCAAACATCTCATCCATGGTACCCCAACCTCCCGGCAGGACAACAAAAGCATAGGAGTACTTGAGAAGCATGAATTTCCGGATGAAAAAGTAATCCAGGGTTACCCAATCATGCATATAAGGGTTGGGTTGCTGTTCATGCGGAAGCCGGATATTGCATCCTACACTGGCACCACCTCCTTCATAAGCACCTTTGTTGGCCGCCTCCATGATCCCCGGTCCTCCACCGGTCATCACCGTAAATCCGGTTTTCGCTATCGCCGCACCAACCGCTTCTGCCATCTTATAATATTGATGTTCGCTTGTAAATCGTGCAGATCCAAAGACCGTCACACACGGACCGACAAAATGCAGTGTCCTGAATCCTTTGATAAACTGGAACATCGCCTTGAAAATGAAAGCCAGTTCGCTGGTCCTCGACTTAGGTCCCTCCAGGTAGTCATAGTGATTGACGAGTACTTTTCGCTTGATTGGATCAATCGGGGTGACAGGCTCTAATGTGATTTTGGACATAAGGGATAAAACTATAAAGGATAAACTGGCCTGGCAGGGTCCAGAAATGAAATTAGATTATTAAGGGTCAAACCATGACAGCTTTCATTTCAAGAAACACATCGGCCAATGCTTTATTGCCACTGACCATGACACGATTCCTTAATTCTTCAACGGAGATCTGCCTTGAAAACATCCTCCAGATCACCTGATCATCGATGTGCACTTTTGTCACCGCATAAGATGGAGGTTCAGCAGCAAATTCCCAACCTTCCTCTGTAAATAGGAGATGCCATTCTCCGCCACCTTCTCCACTGACCATGAGGGAGAAGGTGTCCCCGATGTCGGCATTGTATGATTTTAATTGATGAGGCAGGGCGCGCAAGGAAGTTTCAAGATAGGGTTTAAATAATGGTTCGCTAAAGAGTGGAGACGATCCACCGAGGGCATGGCGTATCTGTTGCTGGTGATGCCATTTCTCCGTGTACTCCCTCGCGATGTGAAACCAATTTTGTGATTCCGCTTCACCTGCCCATGCCACCGGGAAGATGGATTTTTCAAATGGGTCTAGTTGAGCGAGATGTTCCCTGTAGAGTGGGTTGGTCATGGATAGCAGGGTCACCAGCATTTGAGGGCTTACTCTTTTCATGGCGTTGACCCAATCACGGTTCAGGAGGTTGAGGTAAGTAACTAATTCAGGATAGGTATTGATTGAACCGGAGACTTCGGGGTGATATCCATCCCGGGAGGAGGATAGTGACCTGATATTGCCATCGAGCAAGTGGGCCGCTACATCTTTCACCTTCCAGTCAGGGGCTAAGGTTTGTTTTTGCCAGTCTTCAGGGCTAAGCGATTCGAGTAACGATATCAGCAGATCATCAAGGGCTGGAAATAATGGAATCGTATCAATGGGTACAGCGGTATACATGACCAAAAATAAGTTTTTCAGCAACAAGGACAAGCCAGGGCATAATTGGCATAGAATTTGGCTTTGACCATGACAACAATAGACATACCTACTCCCCGATCGTATGATATTTTTTAAAACCAACCTACTCCTGTTCCTGATGATCTTTGCGGGTCCGAAGGAATCCCTTAAGCCGCACGTAGTCACCTATATCGACACCTATAAGTTTGTGGCCATCGATGAAATGGTCCGATCTGGTATCCCAGCAAGTATCATCATGGCACAGGCTATTATTGAATCCAATGGAGGCGTATCTACATTGGCGAGAGAGACCAACAATCATTTCGGGATTAAATGCAAGAGCTATTGGACAGGGAGTGCACATTATCATCCGGATGATGACCGTGATGCCAATGGCAAACTGATTCCATCCTGTTTTCGTAAATATGATTCTGTGTTTTCCTCTTATGCGGATCACAGTGACTTCCTGATGAACACGCCGCACTACCAGCCCTTGTTTGTGTATGACAAGACCGAGTATGAGCAATGGGCAAAGGGATTGCAGCTATGTGGCTATGCTTCTGATCCGGCTTATGCTGACAAACTGATCCGGACGATCAAGCTGTACAACCTGCATGAATTAGACTACTATACCATTCAATATATAGCGCCTTCAAAAATGACTACATCGGGAGATATGGGTTCATCCCAAAAATGATCAACACCCAAGGATGCTCGTGAAGGGCGTTTCTAATAACTGTCAAAATGATTGCTGTAACGCTTGTAAAATATAGACAATCTATCGTGGCTTTTAATAATAATGTGGTTATTAAAGACGCCCTGAAGTTAGAATTTGTTCGTTTTCAGTGACCAAAGTCTTCCACCACCTGACTAACCAATCTCACGTAATCTAATCATTACATTTCTTCAGGAATCTCGGAAGGCTTTGGTGTTTTTCTGACGGCATTGGCCGTGTCCTTGCGATGACGGTCACGAGCCCTGAAGATATCGAGCGCCA
>DATHZY010000416.1:0-3716 GCA_035458325.1 Saprospiraceae bacterium
CGGCAATCTCGCCACCCACACTTACCGCCTAACCACTGATGCTGAGACAGTTGTCCTCGGCGAAAAAGATATCTACGAAGCCCGTTGCCGCCATTGCTTTAATGAAGGGAATATCCTCAAGCTGAAAGTAACAAAAGGCTAAGGCTGAGGCGAAGGCTAAGGAAGATCTAAATCTGAGGCTAAATTAAATAAGTCCCCTGGTTGCTGAGCTGTAGCAAATGGATGAGCGTGAGGAGGTCGAAGTATAGGGGATTTAGGGGCACAAAGTTGGGCTTAAGTTGACTTAAGACCGCGTACGACAAATCAAAGAAATCAAGCTCCAGGCAGGTAACTGTGCAGCCGTTTCTGACGGCAGGCAACCATCTGCTCTATGCCCTATGCTCTATGCCCTATGCTTTTTCCTACCTTTGCCCCCATATCCAACCTACCCGCTCATGTCCGGCACTAAGCCCATCCGCAATGCCCTCATATCTGTATATCACAAAGAGGGACTCGACACCATCATCCGTCTGCTTGAAAAACACCAGGTCACCATGTATAGCACCGGCGGCAGCCTGGAATACATCAAATCCCTGGGTGCCAAGGCCGTTCCGGTTGAAAATCTGACAGGCTATCCTTCTATCCTCGATGGCCGGGTAAAAACCCTGCACCCAAAAATCTTCGGAGGTATCCTCGCCCGCAGGGAGGAAAACCATCTCGCACAGCTCACCCAATATGACATACCTCCGATCGACCTGGTCATCGTCGATCTCTATCCTTTTGAGGACACGGTCAAATCCACAAATGATGAAGCTACCATCATCGAAAAGATTGACATCGGCGGTATCTCACTCATCCGCGCCGCTGCCAAGAATTTCAATGACGTAGTGATCGTCCCCTCACAGGAAGACTATGGCAACCTTAAATTTATGCTGGAGACAAAAGGGGCCAGTAGTTCCCTCGAAGATCGTCAGCACTTTGCGACAAGGGCCTTCAGGGTTTCATCCCACTACGATAAAAACATCTATGATTATTTCAACAGAGAAGGTGAAGACCTGAGCCTGAAGATTTCTGTTCACTCTGGGATGCCACTGCGCTATGGAGAAAACCCTCACCAGGAAGGGATTTTTTTTGGTGAACTTGAAACCAATTTTTATAAACGCAACGGTAAAGAACTTTCCTATAATAATCTGGTCGATGTGGATTCCGCTGTTGCGCTGATGGCTGAATTTAAAAACAGCGAACCCACCTTCGCCATCCTCAAGCATACCAATGCATGTGGAGTTGCCACCCGCCCAACTGTCCTCCAGGCATGGAAAGATGCATTGGCCGCAGATCCGGTTTCTGCATTTGGCGGCGTGCTGATCTGCAACAAACAAATAGATGAAGCAACAGCGCGAGAAATCGATGAGCTCTTTTATGAAGTTCTCATTGCACCATCCTTTTCGGATGAAGCCTTAGCTGTATTGAGCGCTAAGAAAAACAGGATCCTTCTCCAATTACATACCTATCCAAAAGCAACGCAACAAGTCAAGAGCATCCTTGATGGATACATCGTGCAGGACATGGATCACCTGACAGAAGACCTGGCGACCATCAAGGTGGCGACAAACAGAAAACCGTCTGACAGTGAGATGAAAGATCTCCTGTTTGCCAATATCTGTGTCAAGCACCTCAAGTCAAATGGAATTGCGATTGTCAGAAACGGACAGCTACTCGGCATGGGTTGCGGACAAACTTCAAGAGTTGATTCGCTCAAGCATGCTATCCTCAAGGCACATGCTTTTGGATTTGATCTTCATGGATCTGTTATGGCCTCGGAAGCATTTTTCCCATTTCCTGATTGCGTAGAGATCGCGCACGAAGCAGGTATCACCGCTGTGATCCATCCGGGTGGATCCGTCAAGGACCAGGACAGCATCGACTATTGCAACAAAACAGATATGGCCATGATTATCACCGGCTACCGACATTTCAAACATTAACCCATGCCCCTAAATCCCCTGTGCTTCGACTTGCTTAAGCTCAACCAATTGCTACAGCTCAGCAACCAGGGGACTTAAATTTCTACCTTATTCAATCTTTTCACTTTTCACTGCTAACTGCTCACTGCTCACTTAAATGTATTTAACCATCGATGCCGGAAACACCAGAACAAAAGCTGTAGTCTATGACGCAGTGGGTGTGGCATTGGATACCATCACAGCGGAGGGAAATGAACCGGCGCCTATCAAGGAATTAGTCCGGGGAAATCGTGTGGAGCATGTCATCGTATCTACGACAGGTATCAGGGAATGGAAACTATCCGAACTTGGCATCAAGGGTAAAAATATTGAACTCAGCCATGAGGTACCATTACCTATCCGAATCGTATATAGTACTCCTGAGACTTTGGGTCAGGACAGGATAGCAGCAGCATGTGGAGCAAAGGCATATTACCCGGATAAGAATTGCCTGGTTATCAGTGCGGGTACCTGCATGACCATGGATATGTTGCTCGGATCAGGTGTTTACCTGGGAGGCAATATTGCTCCAGGCTTGCGGATGCGGCTTCAGGCCATGCACGAATACACCGCCAGGCTTCCTCTCGTCGAACCCGGGCATCCCGATCTCGCCTTTGGAGACTCCACCGTGCATGCCATGCAGAATGGAGCGGGCCTGGGGATGATTATGGAAATCGAAGGAATTTTTCAGCGCGCCAAAGATGCTTTTGGAGAGGTTTTAATCGTTATGACCGGAGGAGATGCAGTCTTCTTGGCTGATAGGATAGAAAGTCAGATATTTGTCGCACCCGAACTGGTCACACAAGGCCTTTTCCAAATCTTAGCTTTTAATGTTAAAACCACTTACTAAGTACCTGTTAATCTGCATATTAATTACAAATGTAACAGGACTTGCCCTGGCGCAACCCAAGGATAATTCGCCTTTTTCTCAGTTCGGTTTGGGAGAATTCATTGACAGCGATATGCCCAGCAGCCATGCAATGGGTGGACTTGGCTCAGTTTATCATGATTTTTTCGAGGCAAATCTTGAAAATCCGGCCTCCCTCGGGTACCTCCAATATACCAGTCTCCAGTTAGGCTTTATGGTCAAGCGTTCCAATTACACACGCGTAGACGACAAGCAAACCATCTGGAATGGTAATACCAACCATTTCAGTCTGAATATCCCCATTATCAATCCATTGAATGAAGCACTCGAGCGCAGGGAATCAGAATTTTCATGGGCGACCAGTTTTTCGCTCCGGCCTTTCACCCAGGTAGGATATAATGTCAGTATCGATGATGAAATTGATTCCATCGGCACCGTGCAAAGTAATTTCAGAGGCTGGGGCGGGATTTACAATATCAACTGGGGCAATGGTTTCAAGTACAAGAACTTTGCCGCAGGCATCAACCTGGGCCTCCTCCGTGGACAACAGGTGTATGAGAGTCAGACCTATTTTGCAGACATCACCAATGGGTATGATGACATTTTTCAATCCACAATTGCCTACAAGGGTTTTCAGTATAGAATCGGTTTGATTTATGAACAGCCGCTGGACCTGAATGCAGCAAGAGGTGAAGATGATAAACCATCAAAACTCTTATCAGCAGGCTTCTTTGTCAGCGGTCAGAGTAATTTCAATACCAAATCAGATGTTTTAAAAATAGCTGTCAATTCGCTGACCAGTGATGTGGATACCGCGGTTTTCGTGCAGGATAATCCTGGTACGGGTATCATGCCGGGCGCATGGG
>DATHZY010000417.1:0-5307 GCA_035458325.1 Saprospiraceae bacterium
ATCCCACCTGATGATAGCATCCCATCCCTCCTGTCCACAGGTAGCATCTAACCACCAGGGGGCTGTATACAGCAGCGGCTCCCGGATCGAGGCGAAAAGGGTATGATATGCACGGATAGCACTGGATTCCACGCCTACAATATAATGGGAGTTGTGGTTTCAGGGCGATTAATTCTCTGTTAACTCTCTTCCGTCTTCAATGCCTTTGGTCAGAACTTCCCATCTTTGTCTTTTAAAACCGGTACAGAATGGTTCGTGCAACGATGTTTTTATTGCTGATGCTTTCGGCCCCTGCGATGACCACGCTGGCGGCACAAACCGGAACAACAGAAAGCCTGTGGAAGACCCTGGCAAAGATTACCTACAAGAAGGAGTATGATGATTTCCTGGGCTTCAAGATTGATAAACCGGTTTTCAGTGAAGAGATCAAGGCACTGGATGGAAAAGAAGTCACCGTGAAAGGTTTTATCATCCCCGTAGAAGGGTATAAAGGCCACAAGGAATTCATTTTTTCTGCCTTCCCCTATAGTATGTGTTTCTTCTGCGGCGGTGCGGGTCCGGAATCGGTGATGGAGGTGGTCGCCGTTGAGGCCGTCAATTACACAGCTGAATCGATTGTGTTGAAAGGAAAGCTAAAGCTCAACAGCAATGATGTGAATAAGCTGATGTATGCCCTGACGGATGCCCGCCTTGTAAAATAATACGGTAGCGATTTTTACCAAACCAATCGATCTGACCAGGTGCCCATTTCTCCACTGACCTTTACGAAATAGGAACCAGGAGTAATCGGTGGGGTCAATTCAAGTTGTTGTTGAGTACCAATGGTTCGGGTATATACCTCCTTACCTTGCAGATCATAAAGGATGACATCTCCATTTCTCCACTCTGTTGGCAGGTTTAGTCGCCACATATTGGTGTTTTGTTCATAGACAAGCGAAGGCTTGGAGACCGGATCAGGCAGTATCCGCATAAAAGGTGAATATTCAATGGACCCATCTGACAGGTACGCTGCAATACGGTAATACACAGCCAGGGGTTGAATAAACGGATCTGTATATTTATAAGCGATCTGATCCTGCACAGGGAGTACCTGCGTGACCACCGTAAAATCATCGAAACCTGAATTCAGGGAACGCTGCACTTCAAAATATTCAATACCCAGGGATTGGTGAAGCGTCCAGTCGATTTGATTACCACCCTGAACGATTTTGGCATCAACGCTTTCCCATTGAACAGGTAGAAAACCAGAAGCACTTACCTTATAGATCACCCCATCCAGGTTGCTGGCATATAACTCTCCATCATCATCTTCACCAAAGGTGACCAGTCCATACGCCAGGCCTGTGCCATCCTGCACATATGTATCAAACTCGAGCGGATCGTATGAAGCAATCTTGATCATCCACAGGTAGTTGCTTATATAATCAGCGGCTACATAGAATCCTTCGAGTACCGGATAGTCACTGCCCCTGTACACATATCCTCCGGAGATCGATGCACCATAGCCGTTAGGACATGGATTGCAGCTGTGGGGATATTCGTAAACCGGCCAGGTAAACTCAGTACCACTCCCGCAATTGCCGGGCTCATAATTATGGTTGCCCTCCCTGCAGTCCCATCCGAAATTCATACCTCCTGGTGTACCGGCCAGGATCATGTCGACTTCTTCCCATAAGTTCTGACCCACATCAGCAATCCAGAAATCTCCTGTCTCCCGGTCAAAACTGATTCGCCATGGATTGCGAAGTCCATAAGCCCATATTTCATCGCGTCCTGGTTCACCCACAAAAGGATTATCAGGAGGAATGGTATAGTTGAGTGGTCCCTGGGGAGCATTGACATCAATGCGT
The DNA here is from genome assembly GCA_035458325.1 of Saprospiraceae bacterium. Classification (GTDB taxonomy): domain Bacteria; phylum Bacteroidota; class Bacteroidia; order Chitinophagales; family Saprospiraceae; genus Opimibacter. Next base: position 1,851 of record DATHZY010000417.1, read on the forward strand.
AGCATTTTCGCCAGTAATGTTTCCAGATTCTGGCCTGAATTGGCCGGGTCACCACCGCCTCCACCGTCACCCATGCCGATATAGAGATATCCATCAGGACCAAAAGCGATGTCTCCGGCTTTATGGTTGGTCTGTATACCGGCTTGTTCCAGCAGAATGAATTCTGTGTTCTCCTGTATATCATTTGGGTTATTGGGATTGAGGGTAAACCTGCTGATCCGGTTGGTGATCGTGCCGTCAATAACATAATTGACATAGATGTAAGGTGTGGTCGGATATTGTGGATGAAAAGCAAGTCCCAGGAGCCCTCTTTCTCCGCTGTTCATCACCTGATCTTCGATATCCAGGAAGAAATCATTGGATACTATGTTATTCTGGACTATCCGGATGGTGCCTCTTTTTTCAACAATAAAAAGCCTTCCGGAACCATCGCCACATCCAGTAATGAATAGGGGTTGAACTAGTGCTGGACCTGACAAGGAAAGAGGTGTAAAATTCAAGGTAGGCTGTGCCATCCCGAGAGCAGATAAGAGGAGGAAGACCAGTGCGGATAATGTTCTCATCATAATTGGTATTACAGGTGCACAAATAAAAGCAACTAAAAAAGAGGAGAGAGGGTGGGAAGCAAGAGTATAAAAATAGCGATAAAAAAATGAAAACCTGATCTGATCAGCTTGTTATCTTTTTGAAACCCATCCGGATCAGGAGAAATCCGGCAACCAGGATCAGTACGACTACATAAAACGGCATAAAGGTGATGGCATAAATATGCGTTTTGTCAATGATCCACATGACGATCATCAACATCGAGAGGACAGTGATGAGTCCGGATAGTTTTCCAAAACCAGGCACCAGGTCCAGGTCCACCTGCTTGCGGATCAGGATGAAAGTGGCCAACATAGAGACGATGGGTAATACCTGGGTGTAAATATTGACATCCATAATGGACCTCCGTTCAAACAGGAAAAGATACACGCTGAGCGTGACCGCAAAAATGCCGGGGATGGCTACCAGGTAGATAAGAATCGAATAGAGGTATTTCCACGGCGAGAGATGTCCCTGGCCACCGGAGAAGAAAAGAGCCAGCAAAGCAATAAAGGGGACGAGCATGAAAAAGCCCAGAAGGAGGGTGGGATTTTCTCCACACATCTCGAAAAATTCGCCAAGGGTCATAGGTAAAGAATTCATTGCAAGGTAAATAAATATGCAACAGATTATAATGGGAGCCGGAGATATTGAACAGGGCAGCCTCAAAAACTTCAAGGACAGTTGCCATCCTGTATAGGCTTCTTTGTTTATCTTTGCGCCCCTTTAAGGGACAAATAACAGAACGAAACATAGATTATGGAAAACTTGATTTACCTGGTTCCGGTGATGGGTGTGATTGGCTTGATCTACACATGGATCAAATTTATATGGGTCGGAAAGCAGGACCCCGGCAATGACCGGATGCAGGAAATAAGCAGGTATATCGCGGAAGGAGCTATGGCTTTCCTCCGGGCTGAGTGGAAGATCCTGGGCTATTTTGTAGTCCTCGTAGGTATGCTACTGGCCGTCATGGCCTCCACCAACCCCCATGGTCACTGGAGTATTGCCATTGCCTTTGTGGTAGGAGCTGTATTCAGCGCTACTGCAGGGTATATCGGGATGAAGGTGGCCACCAAGGCCAATGTACGCACTGCACAGGCAGCCAGAACAAGCCTCAGCAAGGCACTCAATGTATCTTTTACGGGAGGTTCAGTAATGGGCATGGGGGTAGCAGGACTTGCAGTCTTAGGTCTTGGCGGTTTATTTATTATCCTCAGACAGATTTTTGCTCCGGATTCCGGAGTCAATAGCGCAGAGATGCTCCAGGCGATAGAAGTCCTTACCGGCTTTTCATTAGGCGCAGAGAGTATTGCTCTCTTTGCCCGTGTGGGTGGAGGAATCTATACCAAGGCAGCAGACGTAGGCGCAGACCTCGTTGGTAAAGTAGAAGCTGGAATCCCCGAAGACGATCCACGTAATCCAGCAACCATCGCTGACAACGTGGGTGACAATGTCGGTGACGTAGCGGGTATGGGCGCAGATTTATTTGGATCCTATGTGGCTACTGTACTTGCCACGATCGTTCTTGGCCAGCAGACAGTTGTCATGGGTGATGACGGCATAGGAGGTATCTCTCCGATCCTGTTACCGATGCTGATTGCCGGTGTTGGTATCCTGTTTTCTATAGTCGCTACACTCTTTGTAAGGATTACAGATACCGTCGGTATGACGACACATCATGTACAGAAGGCCTTGAACATGGGTAACTGGGGATCCATTATCCTCACGGGTATTGCTTCGGCAGCCCTGGTCTATTATGTACTTCCGGAAACGATGCAGTTACGCGGACATGAGTTCACCAAATGGGGTGTCCTCGGCGCGATTGTGGTAGGATTGGTTGTAGGTACACTCATCAGTATTATTACAGAATACTATACGGCGATGAACAGGAGGCCGGTCAATTCCATCATTCAGCAGTCTTCTACAGGCCATGCTACCAACATTATCGGTGGACTTGCTGTGGGTATGGAAAGTACTTTCCTGCCGATCCTGGTTTTAGCCGCAGGTATATGGGGAAGTTATTATTTCGCCGGATTATATGGTGTTGCTATCGCCGCAGCCGGTATGATGGCTACTACCGCCATGCAGCTGGCGATCGATGCTTTCGGACCTATTGCGGATAACGCAGGCGGTATCGCTGAGATGAGTGAGCTTCCGGCAGATGTACGTGAAAAAACAGATATACTTGATGCTGTAGGAAATACTACTGCGGCTGCAGGAAAAGGTTTTGCGATTGCTTCTGCAGCGCTGACCGCACTTGCGCTCTTCGCAGCCTTTGTGGGTGTTGCCGGCATTGATGGTATTGACATCTATAAAGCAGATGTATTGGCTTGTCTTTTTGTAGGGGGCATGATCCCTTATCTGTTTTCATCCTTAGCCATTCGCGCAGTAGGTGAAGCAGCTATGGCGATGGTAGAAGAAGTAAGACGTCAGTTCCGCACTATTCCAGGCATTATGGAAGGTACCGGAAAGCCTGAATATGATAAATGTGTTGCTATCTCCACTGAAGCTTCTATTAAGAAAATGATGCTGCCAGGTGCGATCACCATTATATCACCGGTATTGATTGGATTCCTTGTCGGCCCGGAAGCACTTGGAGGTTTTCTCGCAGGCGCCACGGTCAGTGGTGTGTTGATGGGTATATTCCAGAACAACGCCGGAGGTGCATGGGACAATGCAAAGAAGAGTTTTGAAAAGGGCGTCAACATCAACGGTGAAATGTTCTACAAGAAGAGCGAACCACACAAGGCATCTGTAACAGGAGATACGGTGGGTGATCCATTTAAAGACACATCAGGTCCTTCGATGAATATCCTGATCAAGCTGATGTCGATTGTTTCCCTGGTGATTGCGCCATCCCTGGCACAGA
>DATHZY010000418.1:0-3652 GCA_035458325.1 Saprospiraceae bacterium
CTCAACAAAATGTGGTGGTGACCGATACGATCAAACAATCGGATGCAAAGAAGGATAAGAATTTATTAAAGTTGTATGTCCTGGCAAATGATGGGGATACCTTACGCTATATCAGCCAGAAACTAAAAGATGGCTGGAACAGGATTGGATGGGATATGCGCCAGAAGGGTGTCAGATACCCATCCCGTCATGAGCCTGCAAAAGACGCTGATGATCCCTCAGGTCAATATGTTTTGCCGGGCCTTTATAAGCTGGTAGGAATCTATGGAGGCCAGCGCGATTCGGTGACGGTTAACGTCAGGTTGGATCCGAGATTGAATATTACCGCTGCCGATCTTGCGGCGCGCAACGCAATGCTCGTTGAGTTCAATAATGAAGTAAGTCGGGCGCAGGTTGCATTTCAGGCTCTTCAGGATGTTCGCAAGGATGTGAAAATGATTGAGACCATGACCATCAATGCCCCCGACAGCACGCAGACCAAATTAAAGGAGAAGACCAAAGAACTATTAAAGCAGGTTGATGAACTTGAAAAGGGTTTTATGGAACCTGATGGATTAAAAGGAATCAGAAGAGAAACGGATAATCTCAACCGATACCTTGGTGCTACTGGTGCATATCTCAATAGTTCGTTAGGAGCACCGGGTGCAAACGCTAAGGAGATATTCTCACAGACACAACAGGAAGTAGAAAGGAATGTATTAGCCGTCAATACATTCCTTACTGGTCCATGGGCAGTTTATAAGACATTCATTGAAGGGTTAGAATGGCCGCTGTTTAAGACCATTGAGATGCCAAAATAATTTGACAATAAATACAATGGTGCATGTAGGGGTTCAAAATCTTGAACCCCTACATGCACCATTGTATTTAGTATTGCAAAGGTTCATTTTTTTGAATTAGTTAAATGCATCATTTAACCTTTAGGATTTTCCCGCTTACCCAATTCGCTTACAACCTCAGCTACACCCACAGAAGCAACTTTTGAAATCACCTTCAGTCCGGTTCTTCTGCTGAGTTCATAATTAAGTTGAGGGTTCGGATCGATGTAGTAAATGTCAGCGTCTAAGGGCGCATAAGCGACCAGGCTTGCGGCCGGGTAGACTTGCATACTGCTACCGATGACGATGACAATGTCTGCATTCCGGATTTCCTCTATTGCTTTCTCCAGCATAGGAACCATTTCACCAAACCATACGATATGTGGGCGCAGTTGAAATCCTTCTTCACATAAGTCGCCTGCATTAATATCCTTTTTCCATTCGTATACCAGATGATCAACGCCAGAACTTCTGGCTTTCAGTAGTTCACCATGGAGGTGGATTATATTTTTACTACCGGCCCTTTCATGCAGGTCATCCACATTCTGTGTGATCACGATGACATCGTGTGAGGCCTCCAAATCTACAAGTGCATAATGGGCGGCATTAGGAGTTGTTTCGAGTAATTGTTTTCTTCGTTCGTTATAGAATTCAAGGACGACTCCTGGATTTCGATGCCAGGCTTCAGGAGTGGCTACGTCTTCAATTTTATAACCTTCCCAGAGCCCACCTGCATCCCGGAAAGTTCGTATGCCGCTTTCCGCACTGATGCCAGCCCCTGTGAGTATGATGATCTTAGGCATCCTTTTCTTCTGTTTCGTCTATGGAGGGCTCACGATGCCTCAACTCCTCAAATGCATCCCCGAGGTATTCCACGATATCAGAAGCAATCAATGATTCATACCCTAGTTCTTCTGCTGCAAGGTCCCCTGCTGATGCATGAATGTATACGCCAAGCAAGGAAGCATAATCAGATGAATATCCCTGGCTCAGTAATCCAAGGATGACCCCAGTCAGCACATCCCCACTTCCGGCGGTTGCCATGCCTGGATTACCACGTGTATTAAAGAAGCTGACTCCGTTTGACTGACAGATGATGGTAATGCCACCCTTGAGGACAATATTGATTTTCCTTTGCTGGGCTTCGCGTTGGGCAGTGGCAAATCTGCTGTAGTGATCATCCTGTTCACCAAACAACCGGTCAAATTCACCCGGATGTGGGGTAATGATTGTACCAACAGGAAGCTTGTCCAACAGGTCTTTCCTGTCAGCAAGTATATTCAATGCATCAGCATCCCAAACCATCGGAACATTGAGTTTCGATTCAAGAAGTTTTTCAACTGCCTTGATCGTCACAGGATCTTTTCCAAGCCCAGGCCCGATACCCAGGGCAGCGATTTTATCGGGGATGTTGAAACCGGAAATGTAGTGTTGGTTATCATCGAGATGAACCATCGCCTCAGGTACAGCTGCCTGGAGGATGGAGTACATGATGCCTGGAATATGGACGGTCAACAGTCCTAATCCGGACCTCATGGCTGCAGCAGTTGCCAATACAGCCGCTCCGGCTTTCCCGAGACTACCCGATAGCAGGAAACCATGGCCGTAATCACCTTTATGGCTAAACCGGTTGCGATCAATCAGGAAAGGTAGAAGGTAATAATAGGAGAGTTCAAAGTTCCGGATATCATGTTCCAGCAGGAAGGTGTCCGATAACCCGATATTGCACACCAGGACTTCTCCGAAATGTGGTTCACTCTCAGGCATCATGAAGGCAAGGCGCTGACACTGAAAGGTCAATACCAGGTCTGCATAGACCACCTCACCATCAGGTGCACGGTCAACATATAAACCTGAAGGCATATCGATAGCCACTGTCAGATTACTTTGCTCGTTGACCCAGTTGGTGATTTCCAGCCACTTACCTTCGATCGGTCTTTTCAAGCCTGTACCGAACATGGCATCGACAATGGTTCCGGAGGTGCTGAGTTCGATTTCTTCCGGATTCCAGATGGTGTGAATCTCTAATTGTTCAGGATCCTGGTTCATCAGCCGCTCATAATTGGCCTTCCATTCCGGAGTATGGTCTCCTTCCAGGCTGACGTACACGTCAACGATGTAGTCCATGTCGAGTAACAACCGGGCAATGGCCAGTCCATCCGCACCATTGTTGCCATTGCCACAGATGATCAGCACCTCCTGGTCTTCTTCACCCAGTAATAAATCCAGCTTGTCAGTCACCGCGATGGCGGCTTGTTCCATCAGGGCCAACGAGCTGATTCCCTTTTCTATCGTGTAAGCATCCCAGGCTTTTATCTGGGCTTCATTGAGTATGATCATAAGGGGAAGGTACAAAACTGAGTAACTGTTAAAGTCATATGATAGGCACAAAATATTTTAACTAAAAATTTGAATTGTTAAAAATTGGCTTATCTTTCGTACGGATCATCCCTCTTAAAGTTCGCAAAGGATCCAATTCTTGCCAGCTACGCCCTTCACCCCTTATCAGAACAAATGAAATATTGAGTACAGTTTTTGCTGTACTGTAATGGTGTGGATTAAACGCCGAGACAATCGGTATAATATATTGTTAATTAGTGATTTAGATATATAGTTTTATATTTAAATCAAACCCAGGAATCTGACATGAACATGAACATATCCATCAAAGGGGTAATATTTTGCCTTCTGACGATATCCGGCGTCTCAGCTCAGGATGTCCACCTGTCTCAATACCAGTTTGATCGATTGCAGATTAGCCCTGCGCTGACAGGGATGTTTAATGGCGACAAACAAGCGGCTTTGGTCCACAAGCAGCAATACTTTGCTGTTCC
>DATHZY010000419.1:0-3249 GCA_035458325.1 Saprospiraceae bacterium
CTTATGTGCTTATGAGTTTATAGGTTTATAGGTTGATAAGAGGTTTATAGGTTTATAGGTTGATTAGTTTATAAGCTATAAGCTGATAGGTTGATGAGTTGATGGGTTTAGGAGGTTAGGGCTTAAGAAGTTAGAGAAGAAGCGTTGATGTGCAAACATCAACGCTTCTCTTTTGTCAATGTGATATGTTATTTCACTTTTACAAATGAATTTACTGCCAAGCCATGTTCTCCCAGGAGGGAAACGAAATACATTCCATCAGGAAAGTCACTGATGATGATATCGATCTGTCGGGAATCAGGCGAGGTAACAATGGATTTCATGAGTTTGCCGTCCGATGAATGTATACGGACAGGGTTTTGGAATTTGAAGGCAGGATCAGGGGTAACGGTGATCAGATCATTTGCAGGATTTGGTGAAAGGGTGAATGCTGTATTTGCATTTTCAGTGACATCATCCACGGCGGTGATGTAAGGATTTTCGATGATGGATTGATACATTCCCTGGTGTCCAAGGTAGATGATGTTGTCATGATATGCGTAAGCATATCCGGTTAGACCTGCGGGTAGTTCTGACCAGGAGTCGAAATCCTCGTCGGATGTATAATGACCCTGCCATCCCATAAATCCGTAATGATGCTCAGCGTCTCTGAAAAAGAAAGCAGGCTGATAATTAAATTCAGAAAGATTATCACTATAATCCCCCATTCCTACACTCGCAAGAATCCATTCCAGGCCATCATCTGATGTATATAACTCAACACCATTATTGCTGCGCGCCAGGCAATACATAAGATCACCAAAACGATGTACTTCATAAGGATAGAAAGATAGCGGCAAGATTTGCCAGGTCACGCCGTTGTCTTCAGAGGTAAACAATCCACTAAAGAAGTCGGCGAGGTATAACTTTCCCTTAAAGGCGAGTATTTCAGGAAACCTGAAATAGGAAGCGCCGAGACCTTCCCAATGCAGTCCCAAATCAACTGAACGAAAGACGCGAAAACCGGAAAACAAAAACATGACATCCCCGATGAGCTGGACACGTTCAATGTCTTGATTGCCGTTTGCATCAAATAAAATGGTGTCCCATGAAAGTCCGTCATTCAGTGACAAATAGAATCGATTGGAACCGGCATCAGTCACGGCTACCCACCCAAGATCATTGGTGGAAATATATGCAAACCAATAAAAAGGAAGTGGCAAATTTGCTTTCTCACTCCATTTTTGAGTGGGGATATCAAAAGCAAAAAGACCGTTACCACAAGCCGCCCAGATCTTGTTATTACCAACACATAAATCATAAATGGTTCCCTTGGTTAAGCCATCATTGCTTTCGATGAGTTGATTGGAGACGGCATCCAGCCTAAAGACACCTTTGTTGGGTGTGGAGACCAGCAACAAGTCACCAAACGAGTATAGAGCCCTTATAGAGCCGCTAAGATTTCCAACCGTAAGTGTATCCCAATGAATGCCATTATCCGGCGAACGAAGTAGAAAGGTATCTGCCACAGTATAAACATATTGACCGGCATAGGCAAACCGATTCGAATTGCTTGAATAGGCTGAAGGTGTGGTGGTCCAGGTTAGCCCATCATCATGGGAGTCAAACAGATAGTTCTCTGAAGAAAGTAGTATATGATTATCACGTACTTCGAAAGCACCAACATATTCGTATTGTGGCATCACGGGTTTTATATCCTCCCAACTCTCAGTAACAGAATCCCTGCGAAGTAATACTGTATTACCAGCGAGATATAGCTGATCATCAAACATCCTTAAACGATGAAAACCATCCGGTATCGGGAGTGTATCCGTGGTCCATGTGGTTCCCTGGTCTGTGGAGGAATAGAGTAAATTATCATCCCATGATTTCCAATAAATCCCATAACGGCACATGACAATATCCATCCATCTTCTGATAGAGGCAGGTGCACGCTTAGAGGTCCAGTTTTGGCCATGGTCAGTGCTGATCTGGAAGCTCAGGGTATCTGTGGCTTCATTGTAGATCAGGTTAACGAGTGTGTCCTTATATACTGCGAGGTAAGTGGATACAGGTTGGTCTATTTTTTCCCATTGCATTCCATTTGAGGACCGGTATAAAAAATCCCCCGCAGGAAGAAAGGCAAAGTGGTCACTGGATACAATCGGATAGGACCTGGACCCGAAAGGGCCATCAGTGTGTTGCCAGTTGAATTGTGCAAAACCAACCTGGGGAAGAAAGCACAAGGAGAGCAGTAATCGTATCATACGTTTCACCGGGAGGGCAATTAATTTTTCAAAATACGGATTATCCCCTGATCACGTCCAACGCGCGCATGCAGGTAATAAACACCTGATGGTAGATCCTGTATATCCATTTGTATGTTGTCAGGAGAGACAGATGTTTTTGTTTTTACAAGTGCACCCTTGGTATCATAGAGAGATAAAACCACTTCACCATCAGTTGCACCATTGCGGATAGTCACCATGATATAATCTTTGGTAGGGATAGGTGAAGCCGTAAGGAAAAGTTTTTTACCAGGCTCTTTAATTCCTGTTTCGAAACCAACGGTGCTACCGACCGTATTAGTGATCACGGGCACATTGAAATCAAAATAGATATAGGCTTTATTTTCGATTTGATCGGCAAGTTGAAGAGTCGGTTTGGCATTGATCGCAAACTTGACAAAGCCATGGCTGCCGCGTTCATCGTTGGTGCTGTCCGGTAAGTTGATATCGTGGAAATATACATCGAGTACATTCTTTGGAAGCAATTTCCAGGTGTATGGATGGGAAGCAGCAAGTATGTCCAGTGAGGTGAGATCCAGATTTGCCGAAAGGGTGTCTTGAATCCGTACAAAGGAGGCAGGAAAGTTACCAGTGTTTTGAAAGCGTATCGTGTATTCCAAGCGCTGCGTATCAGCGATCATGGCGGGACTGATGTACCCTGAAGGAAATACAGCCTTATCATTAGGATCATAAGAACCGACAACTTCCACCGATAAATAGGCTTCATTGTCTTGCTGATTAGCGTCACCATCATTAGTGACATCAGTGAATGCATAGAGAATGATAGGGGTTCCAATCGGAACAGATACATCTGTTTTTACTTCTATCGTAATATTTCCCGACGCAAAGGCAGGTACATCCTGTATAAGCCAGGTCAATGTATCAGCTACAAAGGTTGCTTCAGGAGAAGATGACAAATAGTCCAATTCAATAGGCAGCGCTAACTTAATGTCCAGATCCGTCGCTGCAGTTCCATTGTTTT
>DATHZY010000420.1:0-3590 GCA_035458325.1 Saprospiraceae bacterium
GAATATCAGCAGCAAGAGGAAAAAAAGCCCGGCAAAAAGTGCCGGGAAGGACATCGACATTGTTGTGACCGCAGATCTGTCTTCCTTGGCGTACCTGAAATAGGTTGTCTCCATCCGGAAAGTCAGCAGCACCAGGATGACAGCCACATAGAAGTAGAGATCCCTATAAATACCAAACTCGCCCGGGCTAACAACCCTGGTGAGGTAAGAGGTAAAAACGACGTAATACAACACCCGGCTGAGGATATAGCTGAATCCGTAGATGGCGGTCTCGCCGGCGAGTTTGCGTAGAAGGGACATATTTGTGGGTGTGAAAATAGATATCTATACGCAAACGATTATTTTGCGACCGAAATGATCTTTTTCCAAAACGAGACCACGCTAGGTTTATTACTTGCCTCCCTGCCGGCGATAGCCAGTGTTTACTTGTTTTATAAGACCCCTTACCGGAAGGAAGCCTTCTACCTGTTACTTTTTAGCGCCTTGCTGCTCCGTTTGTTGATGGCGGTCATTGATCCCTATCTCCAAAACTGGGATGAGCGGTTCCATGCCCTCGTGGCGAAGAGCATGATGGAGGACCCTTTTAAACCTATGCTGATCAAACATCCGCTTTTCCCCTATCACTATGGCGATTGGTGGAACTGTCACATCTGGGTACACAAGCAACCACTCTTCCTATGGCAGATGGCCCTGTCGATGAAGATCCTTGGTGTGAGCACCTTTGCTATCAGGTTACCATCTGTGATCATGGGCACGATCGCTGTCTGGATGATCAGGGAGATCGCGCAGCGATGGACAAAAGATGAAGAAATCTCGTTTCTGGCAGCACTGCTCGTGACCACTTCATGGTATGGATTGGAAATGACTTCCGGATGGATGAGTCTCGACCATAATGACTTTACGTTCTTCTTTTATATCACAGCGGCCATCTGGTCACTCGGCAGGTATCTCAAGACTATGCAACTTTGGCCCTGGGGCATCATCACCGGCGTTTTTATTGGTTGTGCTGTTTTGGTCAAATGGCTCACTGCTTTTCTTGTCTTTGGAGGTTGGGGGCTGTATGTGCTGATTTCGAGTGAATACCGGTCGTCGCTCAAATATTACCTGCATATTTTTATTGCTTTCCTGGTCTCCCTTTTGGTTTTCGGTCCATGGCAGCTTTACATCATGAAAGTATTCCCTCTGGAAAGTGCTGCGGCATATGCGTACAACAAGATGCATATCTTCAAGGACCTGGGACATGAAGGCCCCTGGTATTTTCATTTCAAAATGTTGCCTTATGTGTACACGTGGCCATTAGTGGTCCTGCTGGTGATAGGAATGATTGCCTTATTGGTGTCAAAAACAGCTGATAAAAAATACACCACCATCTATCTGGCCATGATTGCGGTGCTCTTCGGTTTCTTTTCCTATGTCGCCACCAAGATGCCCGCATTTGTCTTTCCTGTGTCTGGATTGATATTCATCATGATGGCCTATGGCATCACTACAGTCACCCGGAAGAGTGAATCGATATTCACGAAAGATTCCAATGTTTCCAAATGGATGCCCATAGTCGCGATCATTGCAGCTTTCATCTGCCTGCAACCTGATGAGATGATCAAGCATCGCGACAAGGCCCACGAATTTCGCAATCTCAAATTACAACACACCAAAGTCTACAAGGAATTGGGTGATGATATCATCAGGGATTATGTGATCATCAATTGTCCTCCCCACGAAAACCTGGAACTTATGTTCTTTCGCGGCGGCAATGCGTTCCTTTCTTTTCCCGAAGAGCGGGTCCTGGATTCCTTACAACAAGCCGGTCATCGTTTTGCTGCTTTTAAAAATACGCCCACACACGAATTGTTGGATTACATACTCCAAGATCCGGAGGTGTTGTTGATAGAGCAAGAACTACGGTGAGAGCATGAGATGTAAGAGAGTGAGAGAGTAAGAGAGTAAGAGAAAATAAAGTGCTTGTTTTTTACATGCAGCCAGGAGGCTGGCAGAAATGTTTAGTGTAAGTTGAGTGTTCTATATGATTCTACAGCCTGCAGCCTGAGGCTACAGACAACATCTGTTTTTTTAAATTTAAAAAACAGATGCTAGGGCAAGGTACTTATTGGTGAGTTATCTTCACAAACCATTACCGATTACCGATTACCGATTACCGATTACTGATTACTGATTACTGATTACTGATTACCGATTACTGATTACTGATTACATGAATTCCTTCAGGTTCCTCTTTGACCTCCCCGCCTACCAAGCCGACCGCACTCCGCAAAGGGTAGCCGGTGGTATGTGGCGTCAAGGTATCAAAGAAGAAATATCATCTGCGCAGTTTGTCATGCTTGTAGAAGGGATCGCAACTCAGTTATTGAAACGAGGTGTAAAAAAAGGAGACCGCATCATCCTGCTGACTGACAGATACAGCATCAAGTGGTTGGCTACGGATATGGCCATCATGGCCACAGGTGCCATATCCTGTCCGCTGCATCATCCGGTAAAGAAAGCCGAACTGGATATTATTCTGCATCGGATCGAACCTGCCATCATCATTTACACAACTGCAGTCGATATTTCAGAAATAGCTGGTGTTGTAAAAATTTCCTTGGATGAACTGACAACCTTCAATGATGCGATCGGAGAAGATGACAGGCTGAAACTACAGGCTATACGTGAAGAAATGGATCCCGGTGATATCGCAACGATCGTGCATACCTCTGGTTCTTCAGGCGAACCAAGAGCGGTGTGCCTGTCGCATCACAATGTGGTCTCAAATGTCATGTCGGTATTATCTATCGTGCCTTTCACTCCCGGTACAAGGGTTATGAGCTTTTTACCGCTGAGCCATATTTTCGAGCGCATCGTTTGTTATGTCTACATCGCCTGCAGCGCCAATATTTATTTTTTGGAATCCTATCGGAATGCCCTTTTTGCGTTGAAAGACATCCGGCCTGAATATTTCACCAGTGTACCCTTGATCCTGGAGCGGTTTGCTTCCATCCTGGAAGACCGGATTGAAGAAACATCCTGGTTTACACGCTGGGCTTATCGATCATGGGAAAAAACAGAGCGAGGCATCTTATCCCATCTCGGCAGTCTCATCGCGCATGAGTGGATCATCAAGCGATGGAAAAGATCTATGGGCGGTAAACTCAAGGGCATCGTGTCAGGTGCCGCATATCTCGACCCGAAAGTAGAAAGGCTCTATCACCGGAGTGGCATTAAGATCAGACAAGGTTATGGACTGACAGAGGCTTCACCCGTCATCGCCATCAATCGGTTTGAACCTGGTGGATACCAACGCGGCACAGTAGGCCTTCCTATTCCAGGTGTGCAGGTAAAAATTGCTTATGACGGTGAAGTCCTCGTGCAAGGTCCCAATGTGATGCTTGGGTACTACAAAGATGAGGAAGCCACAGCCCAGGCTATCAAAGACGGATGGCTACATACTGGTGACATCGGCCGGTGGGAAAAAGAAGACTTCCTGGTGATCACCGACCGCAAATCGAATATCTACAAGCATGCTTCCGGAAAGTTTATCGCCCCTGCACAAATCGAATCTCTCCTGGTCCATCATCCACTGATCCATGAAGCGA
>DATHZY010000421.1:0-3839 GCA_035458325.1 Saprospiraceae bacterium
TGAAGGAGTGTATGTGGATAGGAATGGTGATGGAGCCATTACACCGGATGATATGTACCGATACAAGAACGCAAGACCGGATGCCACTTTCGGATTCTATACGGGTTTGAATGCGGGTCACTTTGATTTCTCTGTTGGAGCGAGGGCTTCTGTAGGCAATTTTGTGTATAACAATAACCTGGCGAATTATGGTGTGGCTGGCAACGTATACAATAACACTTATCTGCTTAATGTTCATTCCGACGCTCAGACATTGGACTTTCAGAACAATGAGTATTTCTCCGATCATTATGTCCAGGATGCTTCATTCCTGAGGTTTGATCATATTACAGCTGGTTACGATTTTGGTAGCATAGGTTCAGCCATCCAATCCTTACGATTGTATGCTACGGTGCAGAATCCGATTTTGATTACCGGATATGATGGTATCGATCCGGAGATTGCTATACGCGACATAAATAATAATGATGCAAACATTGGAATCGATAACAATATCTATCCACGTTCTCGCACATTTTTAGTTGGCGTTAATGTTAAATTTTAATTGCCCTAAACACAATATGATATGAAAAAAATATCGATTTATAATCTATTCTTGCTCCTTGCGCTACTTGCTGTTTTGCCAGCCTGTTTTGATGACCTGGACACGGTTCCACTCGATGATGATATCGTCACATCAGCGAATGTGTATAAAGATCCGGCTGCCTACCGGCAGGTACTGGCCAAATTGTATGGAGGTTTAGCCGTCAGTGGCCAGGAAGGGCCATCGGGAAAACCTGACATCTCCGGTATCGATGAAGGATTCGGGCAATATATCAGAGGCTTATGGTACCATCAGGAACTCACGACAGATGAAGCTGTGATCGGATGGAATGACCAGACGATCAAGGATTTTCATTACCAGACCTGGGATGCTAATGATGTATTCATCAATGCCTTCTATAGCCGTATCTTCTATCAGATTTCATTGTGTAACGAATTCCTTCGTGAAACAACGGACGCTAAACTGGATGAGCGGGGCGTGACGGGTGATTTAAGGACAGATATCGGTTATTATCGCGCAGAGGCCAGGTTCCTTCGGGCACTTAGTTACTGGCATGCGATGGACCATTTCGGAAATGTCCCGTTTGTTACAGAAAATGATGTTGTTGGTGCATTCTTCCCACAACAAATCACTCGTGCTGACCTGTTCACTTATGTTGAAAGTGAACTCAAGGCTATTGAAAATTTACTGATAGCTCCGGGCGCAAACGAATATGGCAGGGCTGATCAGGCTGCTGCCTGGACATTGCTTGCCAAGGTTTATCTCAATGCAGAAGTATACACAGGTACCGCCAGGAATAGTGATTGTGTGACCTATTGTGAAAAAGTCATCAATGCAGGCTACACACTCGATGATGATTATAAAGAAATGTTCCTGGCAGATAATCACACCTCGCCTGAATTCATCTTTTCCGTTGCCTTTGATGGGGAGAGAACAAAAACATGGGGAGGAACCACTTTTCTGGTGCATGCCCCAGTTGGTGGTACGATGGCTCCTGGTGAATTTGGCATTGATGGAGGATGGGGTGGTGTCCGCACGACCAGTGCGATCGTTGCTAAATTCCCGGCAATTGGTTCTGGTAGTGTAATAGTTGCACCAAATCCAGGCAACACCACATACCCCGTGTTATATGTTCCAGGAGGATACCAAGGCTGGGATCCAACCAAGACGACTACTGTACTCGCATCAGCCAATGTGGATGGCCGGTATGAAGGGTATTTATATTTCCCTGATGCCAACACTGAATTCAAGTTTACGGATGGTCCATCATGGGATGTTAATTATGGGGACACAGGAGCAGATGGTGTGCTGGATGCAAGTGGAGATAATATCAGGGCTGGCGAGCCAGGGTTGTATAAAATTGATGTTGATCTCAATACACTCACCTACACGTTACTCAGGACTGAATGGGGTTTGATTGGTAGTGCTACTCCGGGTGGATGGGACTCTGACCAAAACTTTACCTATGATGCTGCCTCCAACAGCCTGGTCATTCAGCTTGACCTGGTGCCAGGGGACATCAAGTTCCGCGCAAATGATGACTGGGGCTTGAATTATGGCGATAATGGAAATGATGCATTGCTCGAAAGGGATGGTGCTAACATTACCATTGCGAATGCAGGGAATTATAAGATTACCTTATTCCTTGACAAACCTGACCATACCTATTCCATTGAATTAACCAGCTTTGATAGAAGGGCACTTTTCGTTACAGAAGGCCAGACTTTGGAAATTGATGATATCGCAGAGTTCACTAACGGATATGCTGTAGCGAAATGGCGTAATATTACATCCTCTGGCCAGCCAGGTTCAAATCTGGTACATGTGGACACAGATTTTCCGATGTTCCGGTTGTCAGATGTTTACCTGATGTATGCTGAAGCAGTATTGCGCGGCGGCGGTGGAAGTATCGCATCTGCTGTCAATTACGTCAACGAGATCAGAGAGCGTGCATATGACGGTGCTTCAGGCAACGTCGATCAGAGCACAATGACCCTTGATTTTATCCTCGATGAGCGTGCACGGGAATTGTTTTGGGAAGGCCATCGTCGGACTGACCTGATACGTTTTGGAAGATTTGCTGATACAGACTATTTGTGGCAATGGAAGGGAGGTGCGAAAGATGGTGTGTCCGTTAGCGCAAACTACAATCTGTTCCCGATTCCATCTGCGGACATCATTGCCAATCCAAATCTGGATCAAAACCCAGGATATTAATCGAATTCAATTCTGAAGTAAAAAATTTAACAATATGAAATTTATAAAATATATCGTCTTATCCGGACTTGTGGGTTTTGCCCTGTGGTCTTGTACGGACGACAGTTTTGGCCCGGTACTCCATAAGAATGGAGGGCTGGAGATCACATCCCCCGTGGAAGGAGCTTCATGGGTATTGAACGATTCTACGGATGCCGTATTTACCTGGAATGGTGCAGATTATGGTTTCGCAGCTGGCACCGCTTACAGGCTTGAAATTGATGTTGCCAGCAGTAACTTTGCCCTTCCGGTTACAATAGGCAATGTCAATGGGCTGACCATTACAGTCAGTCAGGCCGATATTAATAATATCCTGTTGGGCAAAGAACTGGAACCAAATGTTCCCGGACAAGTTCAATTCAGAGTCATCGCCAAAGTGGGAAATTCTGTTGCTGAAGATACTTCAGCGGTCAGAACCATATCGATCACTCCATATCCTGATAATGTATTGATAGCTCAATTGCAGGTACCGGGCAGTTATCAAGGTTGGGCTCCTACGGATAGTTCAACTGCCATATTCTCTCCTGACAATAATAGTCAATATGAGGGCTATGTATATTTCAATATTGACAATGCGGAATATAAATATACCGTTGGACCATCGTGGGATCTCAATTATGGAGACAATGGTGGAGACGGTTCACTGGATCAGGGTGGAGCTAATATTGCCGCAGGTGCAGCCGGGGTTTACAAACTCAATGCTAACCTGAATCAGTTGACCCATACGAAATTGCGTACAGACTGGGGACTCATCGGTTCAGCGACACCAGGTGGTTGGGATGCTGATCAGGATATGACGTATGATCCGGTTACCCAGGCCTATACTATTACATTGGATCTTGTACCGGGTGCCATTAAATTCCGGGCCAATGATGATTGGGCAGTCAATTTCGGAGATGATGGAAATAATAAGACGCTGGAGTATGGTACCGCTGATATCGTAATCGCTGAAGCAGGAAATTATACCATCGATCTGCTGATCGTCGGCGTACCAAAATACAGGTATGCGATTACAAAGAATTAAAGATTAAGATTAAAT
>DATHZY010000422.1:0-7138 GCA_035458325.1 Saprospiraceae bacterium
CCCTAAAATCAAACAGGGAGTAGCGAAAGTCACATTCACCTTTCAAAATGGATATTCAATCCTTTGGACACAGACATGATATAACCTAGGTTATTAGTCTGTATATCAATGAATTATATATACTTTTCCAGGGCTTTCCCCGAAAGCGAATGCAAAGATATAACTATTCTAAGATTTTAATATGATTGGACGCCAATAATTTTCTATGAAGACGAAGTCTTGGCCGAATGTGCCTTGTTTTGGAGCTTTTCTTTATGCTTGCTGAGCTGCCTCTTCATGTTGTCAACTACAGCATCTGTTGCCGCTTCAAAGGTTTTACTCATTTCTTTAGCCACCAGGATGTCTCCCGGAACCATTAGTTTCAATTCTACTATTTTATCCCTGACCTGGCCGGAATTCTCCAGTTTGAGAGAAACCTGGGCATCCGTGATCCTGTCAAAAAACTGGCTCAACTTTGCCGTTTTCTTATCGATATAATCTACAAGTTTCTGGTCTGCATCAAAGTGAACAGCCGTTAAGTGAATCTTCATATCTAAGAGTATTTATCTGTTTATGATTTAAATCAAAATCTATCCTTTCTTTACTTCTTTCCGGCAGAGGGGTGTGCTTGTAGGTACACTTCCTTGAGCCGGGCTATTGAATTATGGGTATACACCTGTGTGGCGGCAAGGCTGGAATGCCCCAGGATTTCCTTGACCGCATTTAACTCAGCCCCATGATCCATCAAGTGGGTTGCCATACTGTGCCTCAGTACATGAGGGCTTTTCTTATCGGCCGTTGTTACAGTGCCCAATATCTCCACTACCCTGTTATAAACGAATTTTGGATAACATGGTTTGCCGGAATCCGTCAGAATTACCTCTGGTAAGGTCCCTCCATCAAACCCACCCATTCCCTTTAGCTGTCCCAGAAGCTTCACTACGTCCTTGCTCACAGGCACCTGCCGGTATTTACGTCCTTTACCTGTGATGCGGAGGATTCCACGTGAGGCATCCACATCGTCCCATTTGAGGCTGATCAGCTCACTTCTTCGCAGTCCGGACCCATAGAGCAAAGCAATGATAGCCTGATCCCGAAGTTTAGGGTAATCAAAATCGGCACCTCTCGCAGATAAGTTGGTCCACAGCCCCTGCAGGATTTTCTCCGGAATAGCCTTAGGTAATCTTTCCGGGATTTTGGGGAGATGGACTTTTTGAAGTGGATTATGGGTTATCCAGGCTTTGCGTCTCATCCATTTAAACAAATGGGTCAGGGAGGATAACTTTCTCCTGACAGAAACTGTCTGCATCTTCTGGCCTAAAAGAGCTACAACCCAACTCCGAATGTGCTGATGAGTAACTTTTTTAAGATCATCCTCCCCATATTGAAGATGGAGGAAGGTGGAAAACTGGTTTATATCACTGAGATAACCCTCACAGGTATGCGCCGAATATCTTCGTTCGTATTGCAGATAATCCCTAAATCCCGTCAACAAGTCTACCTGATTCAATCTGTAATCTTAAAATGGTTCTTATAGCTTTCTACATGAAATGTACCAACTTTCCCAACCAAAGTCAAGTAAAAAACGTCATTGATTGAAAAAAAAGTACTTCACCGGGTCAAACTCCAATAAAAAAAGGCCAACCGTAACCGGCTGGCCTTTCTATTTCAAAAACCGTAAGTCAATTAATGCTCGTCTTCGAGGAATCCGGTTCTCCTATATCCTGAAAGGAAATAAGGTCCATCCTGAAAATCTTCATACTCACTTACAAATTCAAAGACACTCAGGGTATCGATAGTCAATGGATTGGTAGATACTGTATCGTATTCGTGCGCGATTACCCTAAATATATTTGCATAATAAATAGCTGTTGCAGAAAAAGCAACACTATCTGCGGTGGTTCCTGATGGTACATCAGCTTCACCAAGGAAAACACCTCCACCGGTGATCGTCATAAACTTAGGAAAATCTGTTCCAGCTGTATCAATTGTTCCAATAGGCTGAAATGGAGATGCTGCAGGCTCTGAAATGGAATATAGTGCATTCGGCGCAACGTCGCCTGAGAATGTTCTGTTATTAACATTCGCATTAAATTCACTATTAAAACCCCAGATGTGTTCGTCATCCTTGAGTCGAATCTTATCAGCAGTATTTGCAGCGGTGTTCGAAATGGTCACCAATGTGTAGTCTACATAAAGATCACCTCCTGGTTCAGAAAACAACTGGACAAAATACTCGCCTGCAAGTGCCTGTGTCGCTGTTCCTCCAATATCCGGATCATCTCCAAGGTCACAAGAGACAAACCCGATAGATAGAAAAGCTATTAATATCAACAATTTATTTTTCATACGTCAATTATTTAGTGGTGAATTAAAGGGCTACCTGAGTCAAGGTAACCACAAAGTTGAACCCGGCATCCCAGTCACTTACAAAGTTTATTGTCTTTGTAGCAGGATCCACAGAAAACGACTGCATCACAAGAGAGCCGCCGAATGCACCTACTGGAACAGGTCCGCTGAAGCTAAATGAATTGCCTGGAATATCATTAGCCGTGACAATCATATCAATAGCCCGATAACCTGCACCATAAGCACGTCCAATATCATAATACCCTCCAATGGCATCAGAAAGTTCATATTCATTGGCAGCACCACCTGGCTTCTTACGAATCAGGATATACTCCATGTCAAAATATTGTGGGTTGACGGCGCCATTTCTGACAACCGTTGCTGAATATAGCCCCTCAATACTGGTGACCATGTCCCCTGTGCAAGCTACCCAGAAATTCCTGACCACTTCACCAGCGTAACCATCTGCATTAACGGCAGAGGATGTTTCAACATAGATATCAGGTTTATTGATATCCACCGTTGGCACTGAACCCTGGATTCCTTCCACATCCACACTAACTGCTAGTGAATTCCCCCCTTCCGTAGCAGTAACGGGAGGGATTTCAAAATCTGAACTACATGGGATCAAGGCTGAATTACCCCCTTCATAGGAGAAGGTGGGGAAATACGTAATCCTTGAGATATCGGAGACACTTGGTTCATTGTTGCAACTTCCAATGGTAAGTACTACACCAAAGAACAAGGAGAATTTGACTAGGCTAATTATATTTTTCATATAGAAATAGGTTTTAAGATGATTATTGAGCCCACCATACAGGAACAGTCAGGGCAACTTCCGCAGGAATGTTCTGGTTAGTGTTTCTTTCACTTTCTGGATAGATCAGTCTTTTCGGAAATACTCCGGTTGCAGTCTTGCCACCTACTGACCAGGTAAACTCTCCAGGAACTACTGCCGGAGGATTGATCGGGTCAATGATCGGTGTAGATGAAATAGCAGGTACACCAGTCCGGTTGTGATCCCAGAATGCTTCATATCCTCTGTAGACCAGCGAAGCCCATTTTTGTGTAATGATCGCCTTGATGTTTTCTTCCAGTGATCCGTTAGGATACTCATAGATTCCACCTGCAGCAACCATGGCAGAACAATCTGTTCCTACACGGACGCATGCGGCATTTGTGGCGGCTTCGTAGAAAGCCCGTGCTTCAGAAGCACTTCCATAACGGGCATTGGCTTCTGCGATCATAAACATGACCTCATCCGCTGAAAAGAAATAAACCGGTTGCGTTGGAGAAAGAATAGCAACATCCGGCTGCTGTTCTGCAACTACGGTTGTAGGCGCATCAAACCAACCTTGCCATAATCCAAAGTGTCCTGAGGTACCTGGAGTAAAATAAGCATCAAGCCTTGGATCATTATTTTCCTGCAGCCAGGAAATAAGGGTGCGGCTACCACGGAGATTTGTCTTAACATTCAATTGTCTTGCATTAGACTCATACAGTGGGTTGCTCTTGTCTGGCAAATCTGTGAATACATCCACCTTGGCATCTTGAGTTAAGAAATTGCCATTGGTCAACAAACCTGAGATCGCAGTACCTGCGGCAGCATTATTCACTTTTGTCTGGCGTAACCAGAGTTTCAGCTTAAGTGTGTTGGCAAATTGTGTCCATGCCGCAATTTGCTCAGCTTCAGAAAGCGATCCGAAAACGAAGTCAGAAGGTATCTGCGTAACACCATCACCGGAGAAATCCTTTGCCAGCGCATCATCAAGACGTGCAATAAGGTCAGCATAGATCTCACTACCAGCCTGGTATTGTGGAGCCGTTATGCCTCCCTCACCTTGCAGTGATTGAGCATATGGAACATCACTATACCAATCTACCAGCATCTGGTAGGTGAATGCTGTCAGGCAAACTGCCTGAAGATTTAGATTCCAGTTACCTGAAGCAACTGCTTCTGCCTCAATCTTACGCAGGTCAATCAATGCACCTGCATAAAGTTCAGCCCATGAAACCTGATAGTCGAGTAAGGTAAGATCATAACGATCTTCATCCCTGTATTGGCTGGCCACGTGGCTTTGTGTCCAGTGCTGAGCCCATAATCCACCTACCACAGCATAGTCACAGCCAATCGTGGTGGCAATGGTCATCTGGGCTGCAGGCAACGTCAGGGTAGCAGGTACGCTACTAGGGTTGTTTGGATCATCATTTATATCGAGATAATCGTCACAACTGACTACACTCATGACGAGCAATAAGCCAAATAACGATGCAAATATATTTTTCATATTTCCTGTTTTTTAAATTAGAAGCTAAGTTTTAATGCAAGACCATATGATGCTGATGTAGGTAATCCACCAAACTCACCAAGTTGACCTGTCAGACCTGTTCCGAATGTAGATCCTTCGGGGTCAACAAAATTGTTTTCCTCAGGTGTCCATAACGCCAGGTTGCGTCCGAAAGCAGTAATGCTCGCGTTGCTCACTTTTGCCTTGTTGCTGATTGAAGCAGGGATATTGTAGGTCAGGGAAACATTTCTCAGCTTGAAATAGCTACGATCAATAACGTGGTTTTCTTCAGCCGCAAGGATGGAGCCCCAGTAAGTAAATATATCAGCACGTGTAACTGCGTTGATGTTTTCACTATAGGTACCGTCACCATTATCTGTTACAGAATTCGGAACAATAAATGGTTCACGGTCATTGTAAGCTGTATTCCATGCATTACCAACGAAATAATTGAGGCGTGCAGTATAAGAGTACATCACACCACCACTGCGATAATCACCATTGGCACTTAAAGAAAATGCACCAACATTTAAGGTAGTACCTAAGCCAAGCATATAATCTGAGTTAATGGAGCCCAAATAGTGCTGCTCAGGATCAGAAACAGGTAATCCGTTATCGTCAACCACCGGACGTCCATCATCTGTATATAGCGCGCCTGCAGAATAGATGGCACCAAGTGGTTTGCCAACTTCAGCTACAAGATTTACACTATACGCATTGTTCAGGATCAGACGGGTTGCATCTGTATCACCAAGAGAGTTAACGTTGTTGTCATTTTGTGTATACATCACGTTGAGTTCCCATGACCAGTTGCGGCCTTTAAGTGGAATCATATTGACACCAAGCTCGATACCTTTATTTTCAACCTCTCCAAGGTTAGTAACCTGACGGGTGTAACCAGTTGATGGGGCGAGTTGAACCTCGATGATTTGGTCAGAGGTTATCCGATCATACCAGGAAAAGTCAAACCCAAGTCTGTTGTTGAAGAACCGGGCGTCAAAACCAAATTCCAATTCGCTGGTCAACTCTGCTTTCAAGCCAGGGTTGCCGAGACGGTTACCTGTTTCAAAACCATTCTGACCGGCAATAGGGAATTTAATAGAAGCAAATCCTGAATTAGCCTCTCCAGCGACAAATACCGGATTGATCAGGTATGGACCTGTATCATTACCCGCGAGAGCATAACCTGCCCTGACTTTCAGGAAAGAAAGGAAAGATCCGGTTGGGATCAGCTTTTCAGTCAGGATAGCAGAAACGGATGCAGATGGGTAAAAGAAGCTGTTATTTTCCAGTGGCAGGGTAGATGACCAGTCATTACGTGCTGTCAAAGTCAGGTATAACCAATCATTAAAGCCGAAACCAGCGGATGCGTAAATACCAACAGTACGTTCCAATCTGGTGGCATTGTTAGATGTCGGAGGATTTGATGAGTTCGACAGATTGTAGAATTCTGGTATCGTCAGATCAGTTACATAAGTGGCGATGTACTTGAGTGCACGTTGGTTGACGTTCAAACCACCAATAAGATCAAGTGTAACGGCAGAAGATCCTCCTCCAGTGTTGTACTGACCAAAAAGGTTGAAGTCAAGCTGCTCTGTATTAGTCTGAGATTCTGTGATTTTTCCGACTACATCATTTGCAGATGAATTTGGTGACCCGGGAGTAATCCTGATCGGGTTACCCCAGTCGAGAAGGTTTGCTGAACTAAAGTCCGTTCCTAACCTACCGGTTACACTAAATTTATTTGTAAACTGATAGGTTGCCCATGCGCTTGGCAAGAATCTGTTTTCATTGTAGTCATTCCCAGCCCTATCAAGCACCAAATATGGATTGGATGCATATGGTGTGAAGTAGTTATCCTGATTATAAAACTTGTTGTTAAAATCAGCATAATCCACAATCGCGTGATCCCGTGGGATCTGCATGATTTCCTGGGCAAGGGTTGCTCCTGCACCGGCATCATCGCCTTGGCCTGTGGCGATTACTTCAGCCTTCTTGTTGATATATTCCATCGCCGCACCAATTGTCAGCTTTTCAGCTGTAAATTCAGTTCTGGCTGAGAAGTTATTTCTGTTGTAGGTGTCTTTATCACCAGGGACAATACCATTCTCCTGGATATTCCCATAAGAAACACGGAAAGTAAGGTTCTCTGTACCTCCTGATAATGTCAGACTGTTAGATAAAGCTGTTCCTGGATCATAGAAATCACGGAGATTGTCTTCAACCAATGAGTATGGTTTGAGTAATCGTGAATTGTCTACTGTATTTCCCCAGAGACGTTCCTGGTCGTCAAATTTAGGGCCCCAGCTTCCATTTTCATTTGAAGCCCAGAGACCTGACCAACCCTGTCCAAATGTATTCTGCATATGCTGAACACGATTGACGGTAGAACCTGCAAAAGACCCAGCATAATCAACACGTAATTTTTGGTTCTTTTTACCGGACTTGGTGGTGATCAGGATGACACCTGTTCCACCCCGTTTACCATAAATTGCAGTAGCCGCTGCACCTTTCAATACGGT
>DATHZY010000423.1:0-2141 GCA_035458325.1 Saprospiraceae bacterium
GTTTTCTTCGCAGTTTTTGAAGCTTTCTTAGCAGCTTTTTTGGGCGCAGATTTCCTTCCGGATGATTTGCGGCCTCTTTTAGAACCGGAAGAACCTGATCCTGAATTGCCGGATTGAGACTCGGGAATATTTGCTCCTTCTTCGCGTGCTTCGCTCAATGCGATTGCAACTGCCTGGTCTCTGTTTTCTACAGGATCACCACTTCCGGAAGTGAGGTCTCCCTGCTTGTACTCGTGCATTACCTGCTCAATTTTGTCCTGAGCTTTTTTGCCTCTTTTAGCCATGATACGTTTTTTTGATGTGAAATAAAATGCAAATAAAAACTAAAACTACTTTTTATTCATCATCTGTGCATACAAAAACTTCATTTTTAAAAATTACATCTGCATCCACACATCACATCATGTGCAACATGGAAGATTTTCGAATACAATGTTTGAAAAAAGCAGCGAGCTGAACATCAAAAAAGAATCTCAGGAGGATCATACTGAAGGATCATGATCATCATTTTCCTGCATGGCCTTTTCTCTCCGCAAAATGGCCAGCGCATAATGGAGTCGTCCATAGTCAAGGCTGTCACCTGCCTGTTCTTTAATCTTGCTGGTTTGTTCGCTGAACCCACTGGCTCTCCAGGCCTGCCTCGCAATCATAAGATCATCGGGCCGCAGGTATTGATGAAGGTTAATGTCCTCCCCTTTCTGATACAATTTGGATAAATGCATGGCTATGGTGGAAATGGCCATAGAACGCTGAACTGCTATTTCTTCAGGTGCATAACCTTGTTGATAAAGTGAAAGTGTTTCAATGTATGTCTTCCCTTTTGGTTTCTTGATCAGTTGTTGGTCACCCATGTATGACCGGATCAATTCTATGTATTCCTGTCCATATTTTTTGGACTTATGCTTGCCTACACCCGTGACCTGTTCGATCTCGGCGATCGTCACCGGCAATGTTTCAGCAATCTCTTTCAATGTACCCCTTGGAAATACTGCATAAGGTGGAATCCCGTCTTCCTTTGCAAGTCTTTTGGTCAATTCTTCCAGCCTGTCAAGAAGATCATTAGTAAACCTGGTGGTTTTTGATTGCCTCTGATATACCGGTTCCTCAGCTTTTTCAACAGGCTTGTGTAACGTCACCTTTTTGCCGTGAAATAAAACTTCTTCACTGATCGGTGTACAGTGCAATATGGAATGCCTGGTGTAATCAATCCCTAAATAACCCTGGTTGATCAACTGGGTGAGGTATTGTGCCCACTCCCTTGAGGTGTATTCCCTTCCTGCTCCATAGGTCTTGATGCGGTGATAATTTCTTTCAATGATTTCGCGACGGGAGGACCCTCTCAATACATCCACCAGTAAATTCATTCCAATATTTTGGTCACACCTCATGCATGCCGATAAAGCCATCTGCGCAATACGTGTCCCGTCGAACCCTTTGGGTGGCTGCTGGCAATGATCACAATGACCACACGGACCTGAACGGTATTCTCCAAAATAATTGAGGATCACATTGGTCCTGCAGTTTGTTGCCTGGCTGTACTCCCAAATCCGCTCCAGCTTTTCAGTCTGCACCATTTTGAATTCCGGATTGGCATCACTCTGGTCAATGAAATCTTTATACACAGCCACATCACGAAAACTAAAGAACATCACAGCTTCCGCTGGTTGTCCATCACGACCCGATCTTCCAATTTCCTGGTAATAGCTCTCAATATTTTTAGGGAGATTATAATGAATGACCCACCGGATATTAGGCTTATCAATGCCCATACCGAATGCAATAGTGGCACAAACGATATCTATCCTGTCAAACTGAAAATCCTCCTGGACTTTGCGCCTGGTATGATTATCCATTTCGGCATGATAAGCTGCAGCATTGAACCCATATTGTTTCAGCGACAATGCAATTGATTCCGTTGTTTTACGGGCCAAACAATAAATGATACCCGGCTGCCCCTTACGGGCTCTCAGGAAATCGCGGATCTGGTCTATGCGCTGAATACCGGGACGTACTGAAAGATGAATATTTGGCCTTTCGAAGCTGGATAAAAACGTACGTGGGTCGCGCAATTTCAACTGCGTGCAAATGTCTGCTTGCGTTGCTTTATCAGCAGTAGCTGTCAACGCCATTACACCCACGTG
>DATHZY010000424.1:0-3853 GCA_035458325.1 Saprospiraceae bacterium
TAGTTGACCCGCTTGCGACTGACACCGGATACAAAGGAACCTACCAGATCACTGGCGAGACCTTCCCCAAATTTATTGCGGAAAAACCCGCGCTCGATCGGATACAGGGAGGCCACGATTACCCGGCAATTGCCCCACGCCAGCGTGCATAGGTCAGCTTGCCGGAATTTGACAATTTCTGCCCAGGTCTGCAGCAGTCTTTCCGCAGCATTGGGAGAATCATTGTACCATATACTATGTTCATCATTGGGGTTGGCACTGTTTTTCCCGATGGGCGATCTTTTAAAGCTATGCCCATAAGGCTTGGTGGTCGGATGGCAATGCAGGTCAACAATAAATGGAATAGGTGGAGTCGGCATGGTAAAAATATTTAAAGGTGAGAAGTGACGTTAATAAAGTAGTATAAGATCCGTGATGGGCATGCCTTGTCCATCACATTCTTTTTACCATTTCACGATGGAAGATGTGCATCCGGCATCCCCATATTCGTACAGATTGGATGTATGAAAAAATAAAAAAAATGAATTAAATGCTATCCTGAAACACTACAAACGCAGAAGCAATTATACTTAAATGGTCTTTCTAAAAATGATGGTTAACAACCAGGAAGTGAATTAATGTTAAGCCTAATTTACAATAAAATATTATTCAGTGATTATTTTACGGGAATTTATTTGCCCGGGTTATTTAAGAGTGCCGGGGAAAATAAAATGATTAGGTGAGTTGAGTATCCGCTATAGTGGAAAGCAACTACATTCATTACCCATGTCATGCCCATACCTTGCACCCTTCGGTACAGTTGGTACAGATGTCAATCTTATCCCTGCCCTGTAACAGCCTGGTACGGAATTGCTGATAGGACGTGCCCTTCCAGATGGAGGTAAATGAATTTTGCCGCAAGTCTCCCAACCGGTAGGCAGCATCCTTATCAAAACAACACGGAACCACCATCCCATCCCAGGTGATGACGCAGGCATGCCATAGTTTCCAGCATTGATTGCGTAGTTTGTTCTTGACATGCCAGGTGCCATTATGGTCCTGATAGTACCTGCTGTATTTTGACTGGGTGGGTATAAGTTCGTTACCCTCAACGAAATCATACACCTGCGCTGTTTTCAGTTTAACTTCGTCTACACCGATTTCTCTGGCAAGGGCCTTTACTTCCCCGATCTGATGTTCATTGGGTTTGACGACCAGCATCTGGAAAACGATATGCGGTGTGGTTGAGCCTGCCTCTTTTTTCGCTGCTACCAGGTTGCGCGCACCTTCGAGGACGGTAGCCAGGTGACCTTCCTTTCGATACTGCTCATACACCTCCTGCGTGGAGCCGTCGATAGAGATAAGAATGCGATCAAGCCCTGATTCAACCGTCTTGCGGGCATTTTCAGGATGAAGGAAGTGACCGTTCGTAGAAGTGATGGTATAGATACCTTTCTGATGAGCGTAACGCACCATCTCGAGGAATTTTGGATTGATGTAGGGTTCACCCTGGAAATAGAAGATGAGGTAGATTAATTTCTGATGCATTTCATCGATCACCTGCCGGAAAAAATCCTCCTTCATGTTTCCGGTATCCCTGGTGAAGGACCTGAGACCACTCGGGCATTCAGGACACCTGAGGTTGCACGCCGTGGTGGGTTCGATGGAAATTGTCATGGGAGTGCCCCATTGAATGGGTTTGCCAGTCCATCGGGTCAACTGGTACGAAAGCCAGATCGACCCGAGATTGAACAATTTAGGCAGGGTGCACTTTGAAATAAACCGAATGGTGTCAGCCTGGTGAAACATGCTATTCTTCGGTGGTCAGATACCGCTCTTTAGCAATGTTGTGGTGGTGGATGACATGACCAGCCATTATATGCGGAAACGCAAGTGCCTTGATGGGTAGATTATTGGCTGTGCCGATCTGCGCTGACATAGTGGCGTCCATGGCTCTCGACAGATAAAGGGTCGCAGATCGTACTGCCCTCCATTCATTGGCCAGGTCACCAGGGAAGATATCGTTGTATATAGAGTTGGCCACATAAAGGTCCTGATCAAAGCCAGGAAAGTGGTTTTTGTCGCCTCTGCTGATGGCCATCATCCTGAAGGCAAACACCCGCTCGGTGTCGAGTACATGTCCAATCATTTCTGCCAGGGTCCATTTACCGGGCGCATAGCGGTGGGCAGCCTGTTCTATGCTGAGGCTTTCGATCCAGTCACCATACCAATCGCGCTGCGTGTGCAGGTAAGTGAGGATGTCGACTTCAGGCACCTGGTTGATATACCGGAAATAAAATTCAGGACATTCGCCTTCTACAGGCCTGGGGAAGATGGGGGTTGATTTCATTTGCCAAAGATAGTGAGCAGGGAGCAAGGAGCAAGGAGCAAGGAGGAGAAAGAATTAGGGTAGAGGGTTTATTATTTAATCATTCATAAGATGGTAAGCCTTAAAAGTGAAGATCTGATGTAAATACATATTTTTTAAATTATCAGAACTGCCCCTTGCTCCTTGCTCCTTGCGCTCTGCTCGGCATCTGTGGACCGTCATTGGCACTTTCAAGTGACAATTCAATTACTTTTGCAGGCAATATGAAATATCTCATTGCGGGACTGGGAAACATCGGGGACGAGTATGCAGAGACAAGGCATAACATCGGCTTTAAAGTGGTAGAGGAACTTGCAGCATCGCTCGAAGGCACGTGGAAGAATGCTACCCTGGGCAGTATTTGCGAAGTAAAACATAAAGGCAGGATCCTCATCCTGCTCAGGCCTAACACCTACATGAACCTCAGTGGCAAAGCCGTGAACTATTGGCTTCAGAAAGAAAAAATAGCAGTGGACAACCTGCTCGTCGTCGTGGATGAAATACAGCTTGATCTGGGCACTATACGATTGAGGGGCAAGGGAACAGACGGAGGTCACAATGGATTGAAAGATATCCAGGCGCAGCTGGGTACTACCGAATATGCAAGATTACGGATTGGTGTCGGGAAGAATTTTCATCCGGGAGGTCAGGTCAATTATGTGCTGGGCAAGTGGAATAAAGAAGAAAGTTTACTGCTCCCTGAGGTGTATAAGGCCGGCGCTGATGCGATCAAGACCTTTGTATCTATCGGATTGAAGAGAGCGATGGACCAGGTCAATGCAGTCACTGCACAAGTAAAGCCGGATAAAAAATAAATCAACGGGTTGGTACTTCCACCATTTGCATCCCCGGATTCTGCTTTGCCAGATGCATTAAACGGTGCAGGTGATCCTCGATCACATTGTATGCACCATACCCGATGGGTTTTACATGACTGACATCCGCTAAAGCCTTAGGCAGATTAAGGTTTTCCTGGCGGGTATACACGCATTGGCCAAGATTATTGAGCCGGTCAGCAAGATAGACTTGTTCGTATTGGCCAGGTGTAGGGCAGAGTATGGCCTTATGTCCTGTTTTGGAAAGGTCCATCAGGGTAGTATAGCCACTCCTGGAAATCACAATTTCAGTTTCATTGAGCAGCGATGAGAGTTCGGCTCTTGTTGCATACGGAATGATAGTCAGGTTGCCTTCTTCCTTTACAGGCTCATTGATATCAGGCTTACCTCTGACGATTGCATATTTCCCGTCTATAGAGGACAGTTGTTTCATTACCATTTGCTCGAAATGGGTCCGCTGTGGTTCCGGGCCTGATATGACCACAACGGCGGTATATTTTCCTTTGGCGGGTGTGGAGGTTAGTTCTGAGATAGCTCCCAGGTAATATTTTGGAATCGGATCCGTGTTGGTGCCTGACAGATCTCCGGTGATATTGTTTGGGGGTGCCTGATCAGGAATCCAGATTTCCGAAAAATTTTTGTACCACGATCTGATCTGCCGTCTGATATA
>DATHZY010000425.1:0-2898 GCA_035458325.1 Saprospiraceae bacterium
GGTGTTTGACCCTGTCGTGCAACAAGCCTGGGTTGATTATTATCCAAACCCTACGTCGCAGTCAGTTCATTTTGAAGGAAAGATTTCTGGGGCATTACCTGCGAGATTGGTGGTCTATGATATGACAGGGAGTAAAGTGCATGAAACAACCTGGTCAAGTAATAGTATTTCTATTGATTATGATCTGCCTGCAGCCGGGATTTATTATTTTTTGATCACCAATGCAACTGGTCAGTCGCAAGCAGGTAAATTGATCCGGATGTAACGCCCTGTTGCTTTCGAGATATAGTATTGCATCTTGAACAACAATACAAGCGTAATTTTAAAACACACCACAACGTATGCATATAGGTCAATCATATAAGCTATTAGAATTTCTCATCTGGACGCGCAGGAATATCTATTGGTTATTTTTTCTCGGGGTCATTCCGACGGTACTCTATCAGGTACTTCAATGGAAGTGGATTGCACTTCCCTGGACCGTGGTCGCATTGTTAGGTACAGCCACCGCGTTTATTGTTGGATTTAAAAATACTCAGACCTACAGCCGGACCTGGGAAGCCCGCCAGATATGGGGATCGATCCTCAATAGCAGTCGGGCCTGGGGGATCATGTGCCGCGACTATATGGATGATGTCAAGGGAACTAAGGTTCTTGTTTATCGTCATTTTGCCTGGCTCACGGCCTTACGCTACCAGATGCGGGAGAGTAAAGCATGGGAGTCCACCCACAAGATTTATAACAAGGAGTACATGGCCTATTACAACGTTCCGGAAAAAGAAAATACATTGGAACTTGAACTGGCTAAGTACATTCCGGCTGAGGAAGTATTGCAGATCATGGCGACTAAAAACAAAGCGGTGCAATTGCTGGGCCTCCAATCCAAAACTATCAAGGAGTTGTATGATCAGGGGATCATCGACAACTTTCGGTTTCTGGAAATGAATAAACTAATTATGACGCTGTATGATCACCAGGGCAAAAGTGAGCGGATTAAAAACTTTCCATACCCAAGGCAATTTGCAACGGTCAGCTCCTTGTTTGTAAAGCTCTTTTGCATCATGTTACCCTTCAGTATGCTCAAGGATTTTGACAAGCTCAATGAAAGCGTAGGAGGCATCATGCAAGGCCACATGGTATGGCTGGTGATCCCGTTTAGCATGTTGATTTCCTGGGTCTATACCTCGCTCGAGCAGGTAGGGGAGAGTA
Source organism: Saprospiraceae bacterium (assembly GCA_035458325.1). Classification (GTDB taxonomy): domain Bacteria; phylum Bacteroidota; class Bacteroidia; order Chitinophagales; family Saprospiraceae; genus Opimibacter. Next base: position 1,210 of record DATHZY010000425.1, read on the forward strand.
CGGAGAACCCCTTTGAAGGCAGTGCCAATGATGTGCCGATCTCCCAGATGAGCCGTACGATTGAAATTGATATGCGGGAGATGTTGGGTGAAACGGATTTGCCACCGGCATTGCAGCCTAAGAATAATATCATTCTTTAAAGCAGGATGCTGCTTATAGGATAAGGGTTCGATCGAATGGGTGGCGATCGCATGGTGGTCTCCTGATCACAGTGCCGGCGATTATACCACGATATTCGATAACTTAGCTTCACCAATCCGACAGGCATGAAACTTCACATCCGAAACATGGTATGCAACCGTTGCAAAATGGTGGTGCAGGCTGAACTTGAAAAGCTCGGCTTCAAGCCATTGGCCATTGAGCTGGGAGAAGTAACGCTTGACCGTGACCTGTCAGATGCCGAAAAGGGGAAGATAGATGACCACCTCCAGCAGTTTGGCTTCGCCCTGATTGATGACCGGAAGAGCAAGCTGATTGAGAGGATTAAAACCCTGATAGTGGAACTGGTACAGCAACATAACAGCGAACTCAAGACAAACTTGTCGGATTATCTCAGTCAACAGTTGCGCCATGACTATAGTCACCTGACCACGCTATTTTCCGAAGTGGAAGGTACTACCATTGAAAAATATTATATCGCCCAACGCATTGAAAAAGTGAAGGAGCTGCTCGTGTATGATGAAATGACACTCAGTGAAATAGCCTATACCCTCAACTATTCCAGTGTAGCCCATTTGAGCAACCAATTTAAAAAGGTAACCGGCCTCACCCCCAGCCACTTTAAACACATTCGGGACGAAAAACGTAAGCCGCTGGACGAGGTTTAAAATCATGTAAACCTTACCGATAATCATGTAATGTCCTGCCCTGGTGACAGGCCTAGTTTTGCATAGAATTTAAAATAATGCAACCATGGCAACTGATCGTAAACCCGTGAAACAAATATTCCCAGTACTTCATATGACATGTACTTCCTGTGCTGTCAGCGTGGAGAGCATCCTCAAATCCCAGTCCGGGGTCAAAGATGCGGCTGTCAATTTCGCCTCAGCCTCCGTATCTGTAGAATACATGCCTGATATCATACAAGCGGAGAGCCTGCAAAAAGCAGTGAGGTCGATTGGTTATGACCTACTCATAGAGACCGGTGCCGGAAGTGCTGAAACACTCGAAGAGATCAATCAAAAAAATTATGACCGGCTTAGACGTAGGACCATCGGCGCCAGCCTCCTTACGCTTCCGGTAGTCGTCATTGGGATGTTCTTCATGGACATGCCTTATGCCAACATAGTCATGTGGGTGTTGTCGACGCCAGTGGTGTTATGGTTTGGAAGGGATTTTTTCATCAACGCCTGGAAGCAAACCCGACATCGCACAGCCAATATGGATACCCTGGTTGCCCTGAGTACAGGTGTAGCTTATTTGTTTAGTGTGTTCAATATTTTATTTCCTCACTTCTGGCATGAAAGGGGATTACATGGACACGTTTATTTTGAAGCAGCCGCGGGCGTGGTTACCTTTATTTTACTGGGCAAATTGCTCGAAGAAAAAGCAAAAGGAAAGACCTCCTCGGCCATTAAGAAGCTGATTGGATTGCAGCCCAATATGGTCACCATTGTCCATGAGGGTGGGCATCAGATGGACATGCCGATAGAACAGGTGAAGGTGGATGATATCATCCTGGTCAAGCCT
>DATHZY010000426.1:0-6247 GCA_035458325.1 Saprospiraceae bacterium
ACTTCAATGACGTCATTGACCTTGATGGTGCCGTCAAACAAGATGATGATGCCTGAAATAAAATCGTTAAACAAATGCTGAAGTCCGAAGCCGATACCCACCAGCAACGCTGCGGAGCCGACAAAAAGCGCTGAAAGATCAAACCCGATGATGGTTATCGCCACCAGTACTGCAATGACAATGACACTATACCTGGCCAGTTGCTTAATAGAGTACTTAGCCCCCTCATCAATTTTCTGGTTTTTGCGGATTCCCCTTGAAAGCAATCGCAGGATGATCCACGTGACGATGACCAGGATCACCAGGCCAAGCAAGTTATGCACATGTAAGGTGTAATTCCCGAAGTTGATAAGTTGAGAATCAAGTATTTCTTTCATAGCCCGGCTGTTTTATCAATTTCTGAAGTCACTGACTGAAATTTGAAAGTATAACTTTCTTTCGACTTATACACAGGGTCCTGACTGAACCACCCTGGGTTGGAGGTGTTGGATAATTGTTTTGCCTGGATTGGAGACCGGGCACTTATACATAGGTTAATTAAGAGGAGGTGCCATTGCAGGAGCAAATAGTTCGACTCCGCTCAGTGCAACGCTCCTGCAACGGCGATGCCTTTTTAAAGGTAGGATTTGGACCGCATAGTTGACTAGCTGGCCCTCAGGCCTGTTTTTTCCATTCGATTTTTACGGCGGAGATTTTTTCATTCTCCAGCCGCGTATCCGGAAGCGCAGTAAAGCCATTTTTCACGTAGAAAGAAAGTGGAGAGAGGTAAGGCTGCCCGTTTTGTTTTCGATCATGGGGATGGTCTATAACCCATCCGTTGAGCTGGGTTTCTTTTTCCTTGATCAGGTTCAATAGCACATGGCCAAGTCCTTTTCCCTGGTGTGCATGGCTGATAATAATGGAAAACCATCGATCACCATCCCTGTCAAAGGTGTACGCCCAACCGGCGAGATCTTTTTCATTTTCCATGATAAGAAAATGAGTCTGGCTGGCAGATGCTTCAAGAAATTCATCAAAGGCAGTAGGGGTGATAGCCAGCTTTTGAGGGTACTCCATATTCCAGAGCTGGCATATCATGTCTTTTAGCTCTGCGCTGAGCTTCGTTGCTTTCGTTATTTTCATGGACATGGGCAGCATGTGTTTCCGGTAGTGGAATAATTATTTTTCATTCTTTGACTTGTATAGGTCTTCATCCACATCCGCAGCCTGTATCAGAAATAGCATAAGGACCGATTCATCGATTTCGTCCGGATGGGTAAAATCTTTATAAGCGACTTGCTTACGATTTCCCCGGTCAAGATATCCGGATCTATCTACCAACAGATAGCCTTTTGTAAATCCCAGCCGGACTCCTTCATACAGCGGCTTGTTGCCCCACAGGATGGAAGACGGCCATAGAAAGCAGATATTTGCATGTCGACTGTAATAGGGGACATTATAGGCCAGTTTTTCATAGCAATCCGGGATGGACTGGAATATAATTTCACGCAGTTTAGTCACCAGGGTTAATTCACTCAACGGTATAAAGGCCAGGCACTCCTCCACGTTTTTGAAGGAAACTTCCTGCATTTTTCTTTTTGGTTGGAGAGGAGATGGGTGCATGCTGTCGTTTAACTATGTATTAAAATGATTCGTGTAGCTGCCATCAGGAATCTGTATCAGGTAAATATAGATATTCACCTGGTTTGATGGAAGATGGGCTTTCAAATGGTTGTCTCAAGCGGAATCAATAGGGGTCGAACAGGTATATTGGAGCAAGGAAGAAAAAAGGCCGGTCATGCCGGATTATAAAATTGGAGGAGCAAGGACTGATAAGCATATACATCATTTGGTTTTACCTTGATCATCGCGGACAGTATTTCAAGTTTGTCCCGCTCATCAATAGACATTGCTTCCGCCCATAGAGCCACCTCAGTCAATACCTGGTTTTCGGCATGGATGGCTGGCTCGTCTTTTCCTGACTTTTGTAAAAAATTTCTTCTGCAGATTTGTTCTGCCCGTATTCTGTCTCCTCCATAGCGTTGACCGATCATCTTTGTCACCCTGATGGCTATGTCCTGCACACCCGCATGAATTTTCCGGCCAAATGCCAGGCCAATGTTGCTGCCCGTCAATTCAACTAACACCTTCTCACTCGTCCGGTAACCCTTTCGTTCCTTTATTTTCTTTTCTTCCTTCAGCGCAATGGCCCTTAGCTGTTTATCCAGGGGCCTGAAACCAAAACGGTAATAGAACCAGAATGCACCGGAGGCAATACCTTCAGGATTGTCAAGTCCAAACTGGTACGCCTCTACTTCAAAATATTGAATATTAAAAACATGACGGTATAGTCGTAATAGCTGGGCCATGACAAAAGCTGACTCGCCGTTCCTGTAAGGTTTAAAAATATTAATGCCAAAATTGGCCCTTTCACCGAAAATCCAGGCACCACCATAGGCCACCGGATAACCATTTTTAAAAGCGGTGTAGCCAACATAGGATTCAAGCGGCATTTGCCGGGAGGGTACCATCCCATAGATCGCGATGGATATTCCTCTTTCAAGCTGGTACAACCGGAAGGAGTTTTCATCCATATACGTGCAGGGATCGGTTTCTCTTCCCGTCAGGAGCATGGCATTTTTTACCACTCGCACCGTTACTTCTTTTGTTGAAATATCCTGTTGGATAGGCGCAGGAATGCTCGCGTTTAAAATAGCAGAGGAATCTATCTTCTTCTGCAGGTCTTTATGGAAGTAGGTTTCAGTGACCGGCAACCGGTTAAATGCCTTTGACAAGGCCTTGTCTCCTGGTGTGATGCAAACCACAGCCTGGAGCCCGTCGTACAGATGATCTTTTACATAGGGCAGCTCATCAACGCGGCTCAGTTCATTGATGATGAATGGAAGGCGTTTGGATGGAGGCACCTTTAAAGCATCCATCAGCTCAAGGTTGTCCAGTCCTGCTGTGGTTTCGGGTTGTTCAATCGAGGGTAATGTTATCCTGAGCACATCATTCAGCGAATGGGATGGATCAACAAAATCATGCAAGGTGGTCGTGCCATGCGGATGGACAAGTAACCATCGAACCATGTCGTGAGAGAACCGTGTCTTCGTTGGTGTAAAAGGTAAGCCGGAATTGACTAGAATGGGATGTGATTCTTTTGCTTTCGATTTCAGAAATGTAGAGATCCGTAGCATTTCTTTTTCTGCGAGAGTTCGCTGGGCTTCATCAGCGGGATATGCCAGGATAAAGAGCAAGGCTTCAAAATAATGAACGAGGTCCTGATGGATAGTGAAGGGTAGGGAAGAAAGGTATTTCAGACATGAAGAGCGTGTGGCATTTGTTTCAGGATCAAAACTGTTGAGGCAGTTTTGCAATGCATGGACTTGGTTTCGAAAGGAGATACGCATAGCAGACCAGGGTATGGCTATGGTGAAAGATATTGTTTTCTTTTCAGGTCCCCGACTATAATGCTAGCTTTGCAGCCTTATTTAGAAATAATATGGACGATAAAATTGTAGTAAAAGATAGCAACGGCACCATCCTGGCAGAAGGAGATTCCGTGTTGTTGACAAAGGATCTGAAGGTAAAAGGATTTAGTAAGGACCTCAAGCGAGGTACCCTGGTCAAGAATATACGTCTCACAGATGACGCAGGAGCGATCGAAGGTAAAGTCGAAGGCAGTGTACTGGTGATCAAGACGATGTACCTGAAGAAGAAATAGGCTGAATACACATTCAGCTATTACAGTTCAATCGTTGGCTCCTACTTCTAGTAAATAGCTTCGATCTGGTACTTGGTGCCGTTAAACTGGAAGGTATCCCCTGGCTTCAGTCCCTTCATATGGCTGTATAACGGGGCTTTTTCAGACATGCCAAATATTTTGGTGCCATCCACCTCAATTTCTTCACTGGACACACCTATGAAGAATACCCGTTGGTCCGTGACTACCACAGCTCCTCGTTCAACATGATCGGCACCATTTTTAGGATCGATGGATCGGAGGATTTCCATTTCAGCCTTGACAAATTGAAGTTCCTGTCCCATCACCTCCAACATTTCTTCCGAAGAATCTGAACCTTCGTCTGTCTGGCTGGGTGTCTCGGTATGGGAGTAGGCTTCTGATTTTACCTGGTCGATCCTTTCACTGAAATTCCTGATAAGTTCTTCTTGTTTGTTGAGGCACGTAGCCAGGATGGCTGCTTTAGATATTTGCTTGCTCATGTGTATTGTTGATGTTTGGATCTCAAAGATAGGCTTATACAGACAGAGTTCCCTATGGATTCTCCAGCAGATTGGCAATCGCCTGGAGGATGGGATTCCAGCCTTCTCCCTTATTGTATACCTCAATATACCGCTCTTCGCCCCTTGCCGCGGTTTCGAAACCATCCTGGGTGACGGTCAGGGTGGTCTTTCCTGATTCTTCCTCCAGTCTGTAGGTCACATTAAGGTAGTTTTCAGGCTTGTCCTCCATCGTGGAGTTGGGATCAAAGACTGTATATCTCAGCAAATGGGGAGGGTCGATTTCAGTCACATAACCCTTGACAAAGACCATTCTCTTTCCTTCATATTCCCCTTCCCACAGCAACAGGCTGCCCGGTTTCCAATCAGAAATAGCCTCGCAACCAAACATATAAATCCTGGTCATTTCCGGATCCACCAGTGCCTTCCAGACTTTTTCGATGGGAGCATTGATGATGATGGTGTTCTGTACAATCATTGTGTCTTTCATAGGCTGTAAATTTAACAAACGTTGACGGTAGCCTGTGGCTGCCGACGAAAAAAGCATTGGCCGTTGTTGGTGTAGCCACCAACAACCAGCAGGAACCCTTCGCTGGTGGTGAGGACACCTGGCCAGCGGCCATTGTGAGAGAGTAAGAGGTGAGAAAGTAAGAGACTAAGTCTCCTATTCTCTTGCTCCCTTGAGCCCTGCTTAGCCTCCGCCTTAGCCTCTTGTCATTGGCCAGCGGCTCGAGTGAGAGAGTAAGAGAGTGAGACAGTAAGAAAAAGTCTATTCTATACCAACTGAGGACTGCCCACTGCCCACTGCCAACTGCCTTTTGCCCTCTGCACTTCGCCTTCGCCTCAGCCTCAGCCTTCACTTTTCACTCTTCACTTTTCATTCTTCACTTATAGAAGTCATTCATCCTGCCAAATCAGGCATTCAGTACCCTTTCTTTTGGAGGCGGGCCATGCCTGCCGATACTTTTGAGCCATCAAAGGAAAAACAAATGAAAGCCTTACAAATCCATACAAGACTCCTGGCGTACAACCTGCATGGCCAAAACGCCGATCAAACCACTTCACGCTTTAAAAGAGATAGCATTATGAAATCTTTATGTTTACTCATCCTGGCCCTGCTGTTCCAAATGGTACCGGCATCCGCCCAAAAAACCCTTCCCCCAAGCATTCAGCCGTATGCGGTCAACTGGAGCTATGCTGTAAAGCAAATGCTCAATGCCGGAGGATATGAGGTGCCTGGCCCAAAAGCGGAATTCGATTTTCGCACAGGCACCGACGCCCGTTCAAAAACAGTAACGTTAGACTCTACTGTTACTTATTTTGGCTACAACATCGGAGGCGGGGACTCGATTCCACTCTTCCGCAATACATACACCTATCCTGGCCCAGGTCTCGAGGTCATTACAGAATCCTTTTTCGAAATGGGCGTATGGGTTCCGCTTAGCCGCACCCAACTCGCGACTGATGCACTGGGTCGGCTGGTGGAGGCGACGGCCCAGCGCTATGACACTGAAACAGCCGAATTTATTCCTGATACCCGGATCGAACTGTTTGTCAGGGGCAATTCCATGGACGGCGTTGATACCTTGTTTGTATATGCCTGGTCTGTTGAACTGAAGGCCTATGTAAGGCAACTCGCCATCTGGAATGCCTTTGATGCCAATGACCGGATGACGATGAGTGTCAGCTCCATTGAAATCTTTGATTTACCATTGGTTTTTGAAGACCGCTACAAATATGATCAGGCAGGACAACTGATCGAAGTGGTCTCCTTCAATATCGATGGCGATGCATCCATCCCCTCTGGTAAGCAGGATTTGAGGTATGTAAGTAACCAGTTGGCCCTGACCACGCAATATGTTTCTGACGGTTTTGGCGGATACCTGCCATTGGCAAGAACTGCCTATGCCTATCACCAGACTGGTGATTTACGCAGCCAAAAATATTTTGATTGGGATGCTACGCATAAGAAATGGATGCTCACTGAAGACCATGCCTACACATATGATAGAGACGGCCGAAGGAC
>DATHZY010000427.1:0-3958 GCA_035458325.1 Saprospiraceae bacterium
ACACAATTCCTCATATAGTCTTACAGGGTCATTCCCATGAATACCGGTAATTAAATCAGGGCATTTACCAATATAGGTCTGGTCTTCTTCGCTCCATTCCACCCACTTGTGGTATTGATCTATAATTCTCATTTGGAAGCCATTTCTATTGTGATTCTAATCGGAGATAGCCGTTGTTGGAGTTTGCTCCAACGACCAAGTGAATTCCTTGTTGAGATTGTTGAAGCATGCTCCAGTGTGTTCTTCTTTTAACTCAAATATTTCCCAACAATCGGCATCCGTCTCCCCACACCAAATGCCTTAGGTGATACTCGTAAGACAGGTGCCGTCTGATGCCGCTTAAACTCACTGGTATTCACCAGTTTCAATATCCTTCGCACCAGTTTTTCTTCATACCCCATCTCGATGATCTCCAGTGGGCCGAGGCGCTTTTCGATGTACATGTACAATATCGGATCCAGGATATGATATTCCGGCAGGCTATCGCTGTCTTTCTGGCCCGGTCTCAATTCTGCGCTAGGTGGTTTGTTGATGGAGTTTGCAGGAATGACCTCCTGGTCTTTGTTGATATAATCCGCCAGGAGATAAATGTCTGTCTTGTAAATATCCGCAAGCACTGAAAGTCCACCGGCCAGATCACCATACAGCGTGCCATACCCAACAGACATCTCACTTTTGTTTGTTGTATTTAAAAGGATGTTGCCATGCTTGTTAGAGATCGCCATGAGGATGATCGCCCGGCAGCGTGCCTGGATATTTTCTTCAGTCACATCAAACGGCTTGCCTTCCATCACCTCTGTGAGGAGCGTGTTGAATGCGTCATAGGGTGCCACGATGGGTATGATATCATAGCGTATGCCCAGATTTTCTGCCAGCGCTTTAGCATCATCTACACTGTGCGAAGAACTGTAAGCACTCGGCATCAGCACCACTCTTACATTTTCTTTTCCCAGTGCACGAGTCGCCATCACAGCAGTCACTGCCGAATCGATTCCACCACTTAAACCAAGGATCGCCTTCTTCAAGCCCAGTTTTCCAAAGTAATCCTGCAGCCCCATGATCAATGCATCGTGGATCAATGAAATTTTTTCTTTCGGTTGTTCGCGATCATATCCACCCTTGATGACATCCTCGAGTTGATAGTAGCGAAGTTCTTCTTTGAAGTAGGGCAACTCATCATACACAGATCCATCCGGTGACAATACGATCGATCCACCATCAAAGATGATTTCGGTCTGCGCACCGCAGATGTTGGAATAAAACATCGGAATGCGGTACCTGTCCACATTGGCTTTAAGGACTTCAAGTCGTTCTGCCGCATGATTATAGTCAAAAGGAGAAGCTGATACATTGACGATAAAATCAGGATGATCCGGCATCATTTTATCCAATGGACATACAGTATACAATGGATTTTCATTGCCCACATTCCACAAGTCCTCGCAGATGGTGAGGGCGATACGTTTGCCTTTGAATACGACGGTTGAGTGTGTTTTGGCCGGTTCGAAATACCGGTATTCGTCAAACACATCATAGGTAGGCAGCAGGGTCTTATGCTGGATATGGAGTGTCTCCTGATTGTACAGCATATACACGCTGTTGTGCAGATCCTTGCCCTCCGGAAGAGGATTGATCGTTGGGCTGCCGACGATGATGCCGATTCCCTGCGATGCTTCGCGCAGTGCATCCACTGATTCCTCCGCGAGGCGGATAAAATCCCTGAACTCCAGGAAGTCCCTTGGTGGGTATCCTGTGGTGGAGAGCTCGCCAAAGATGATCAGGTCAGCTCCTTTCCCTTTCGCTTCGGCCGTAGCCTTGAGCATTTTCTGGAGGTTTCCTTCAAAGTTTCCGATATGGTAATTCAACTGGGCGATGGCGATTTTCATGGTGCAAAATTCAGGTTTTTCCGGCACATATCGCATAGCCCTGAAATTACAGCCAAAACTGCTGGTTGTTCACTTGGATTCAACTGCTAAAATTTGCTACAATACATCAATTGAAGGTGTATTTGATTCCAAAATAAAAAGCTAAATTCTGGCTATTAATCCTGGAATCATTTAATTGATAATCTCCTTCAGGCATATAGCCTGTCTCTCCATGGATGTCCAACTGATATAAAAATAAATTGCCATAAGGTTTTATCAATGAAGTTAAGTTCAACGAAATCTTATCAGTTAATCTATAATCACACATTAAAACAGGGGTAGCCAGCCTGAAAACATCATCTGTGAAAATATTTCTTTCAGTAACCTTATAGTATGCAATATTTTGAGTTTCAAAGTTTATAAAGATTTCATAGGGACCAAAATAAGTTTCAATATTCGTTTTAGAGAACAACTCAAAGGGAAACTCATACCCAATGGAAATTTCAAATTTGTCTATAGCCCAACTTAAGCCAAAATGGGTTACTAAATTATAGCGATTATAATATCGATTCACCTCCTCGATGATAACTTCATTATCAAATGGATCAGTAATAATATAATGAAAGTTGCATTTATTTTGGCGAACACCTAGTCCCACATTTAAGCTAAACTGATTTGAAATTTGCCTTTTATACATCCCTAGAATAGACATATTATTTGTAAGATTATTTTTAATGTCGTAATAACCCAACCCATATTCTTCCCATACAATACTATTCATCTTAAGGCCTACGGGATTAAACACGAGCGCAAAATGTCCACGGTCTTGAGCAGACAATAGACCTAGACCAGAGGTCAGTAAAACAAATAAAATTCTACTTCTTAAGTTTTTTAATGGCAATGATTTACTATTTGTTCAACAAAAATAATTTCAGCAGGAGTTATAAATCTAGTGGAGGAAAAAGTCAGAACTAATTGAAATGGTACAACTGATGTTACACAATGTAGTGAATTCTATTTGCTTTAATCTTAACCTTAATCTTAACCTTTGCCTCAGCCTTCGCCTTGACCTTTGCTCTTTGGCCTTTTCAGCCTCTTTAGCCCCTTCGGTATTCTAAGATTTTAAATCCTCCAAATATATTTCTCGCGCAGAGTCGCAGATCGAAGATCCCACCAAATGACTTGTCGTTTGTAGCGGGAGGCGCAGTTTAATTACCCCTTGGCTCCATTCATCCTTTGCTCCATTCATCCCTTTACCCTTTGCCCAAAACTCTATGCTGCCCTATGCTCTCTGCCCTCCCGCTACAAATGCCGTGCATTAGGCGGGATCTCCGCTGCGCTTCGATATGCCTCTATGCTTTTGAGCCTCTTTTGCCCCTTCGGCCTCTTCCGCCCCTTCCGCCCCTCAGCCTTAGCCTTAGCCTCAGCCTTGCATGAAGTCTATCCGAAAACCTTACCTTTGCCCTCCCGCATAGCGTATGAGTCAATATATCGTTTCCGCCCGCAAATACAGGCCCAACACCTTCGACAGTGTTGTAGGGCAGGGGCATGTCACCGACACACTGACCCATTCCCTGCTCTCAGGCCAGGTAGCCCATGCCTACCTATTCTGCGGTCCACGTGGAGTCGGTAAGACAACCGTAGCCCGGATCCTGGCCAAGGCCATCAACTGCGAAAACCTCTCCAAGGAAGGTGAAGCGTGCAATACCTGCGCTTCCTGTAAAGCCTTCGATATCAACAGCTCCTTCAATATTTTTGAGCTGGATGGAGCGTCCAACAACTCAGTAGAAAACATTCGCGCTCTGGTCGAACAGGTTCGGGTTCCACCTTCACAGGGCAAATACAAGGTGTATATCATAGATGAGGTGCACATGCTCAGCCAGGCGGCTTTCAACGCATTCCTCAAAACGCTGGAGGAACCACCTCCCTATGTTAAGTTCATCCTGGCGACAACGGAGAAACATAAGATTCTCCCGACTATCCTCTCCAGGTGCCAGGCATTCGATTTCAGGCGCATCCCTGTACCGGAAATCGCAGCCCACCTGAGGACCATCTGTACGACGGAAAATATCCAGGCTGAAAACGAAGCCCTC
>DATHZY010000428.1:0-3279 GCA_035458325.1 Saprospiraceae bacterium
CATGGGCGCCGGATTCTCTCAAAGCATGACGTTCCTGGCCAATGGTCAACTCTCTGAAGGAGGCAGCTTCGCTACCATGAGCGGCAGCAATTACAGCGGTCAAAGCACAGGCCAAGGCGCAGGCGTCATCCCCGGCGTCAAATGGTATACGATCGGCAATCAACTCTATATGCAGGTTACCGAAAATGGCCAGACACAGGAAGTGCACCTGGGAAGGTATTATGTGGAAAATAATAACATGCTCATCACCGGGACGAATGGGGAGAAGATTCTGTTGAAACGGCAATAGCTGTCAGCTATCAGCTGTCAGCTCTCAGTTTTGGAGCTACCAGCTTCCAGCTTCCAGAGGACTTTTCATATGACTATGTGCGTTCGCAACCTCACTTCTCACTTCTCACTTCTCACTTCTCACTTCTCACGTCTCACTTTTCACTTTTCACTTTTCACTCACAACTCACAACTCACAACTCACCAATAGTAACGGAACGCCTGACTAATCGCGATGGCAATAAAAATCAACCCTACCACCTTACCTGCATAGAGGCTGAGCTTTTCACTTTTCTTCCGGATATATTGGCCAAGCTGGGCGTAGAGGAGGAACACTAAAAAGGTGCCGCCGACGACACCTACTGAAAAGGCTGCTACAAACTCGGGCTCTAATCGGATGAGACCTGCGGAGTGCAGATATCCTCCGAGAAAAACATAATAGGGGATAGCAATCAGGTTGAGCGCCGTCACCATCACCCCTTTGGCAAATCCAATCACATGGGATGCCCTGGTGGTTGGGGAGGCAGTCACCGAATTTTTCTTGAAGAGATAATAACACCCGATCACCAAGAAAATGGGGATACAGGTCAGGATGATCGAGCGTTCCACTTCAGGATTGGTGGAGAGGATATTGAAGAAACTGAGGGCAATGTAGGCCTGGAAAAACTCCACAAAGGATGCCCCGCAAGCCATGATGATGCCGGCGCGCACCCCGCGACGTATAGATTCCTCTGCTATAGACACGTTGATCGTCCCCATAGGAAGCGTACCTAAAAAGCTGCCGATGCAGCCATATATAAAGTGCGTCAGGAATCCCAAATGATATTAATTAGCTCTTTTGTAGCGAAAATATAGGATTAATGCTGATATTATTTTTTTAAATGTAACCGGCCGGTGTCCCAGGCGCTTGTTTTGCCTCGTTATCCTGTACATCACGTCCCAGTGAAAGGCCATATCCCTGTAGGCTTTCCACAAGGAATACCCCGGCTGATAGATGTGTGCAGGATCACTGCTGGTACCGTTAAATTCCAGGACCCGGATGTCCTGCCCCGCCCTCAAAGACGCCCAGGAGGCCACTCTCATGTCAAAGCGGCCGTAATACACCTCCGGCATAGATCTTAACAGGGGTATCATCTGCTTTTCAATCGCTTCATCGATCTCACTGTTCCTGTCGAGAAACATGGTACCACGACAGTGATTACCCACATTTTCCAGGATCAGGGTCTCCCCATGTGCCAGGATTTCATCCCACCGTGAGCCAAATCTGGCCCGTAGTTTTTCATACTGAAGTACCGCCCTGTCTTTTCGGATGATCAGCTTCCCGATGGATGACTGACCATCCCCCGTGATCTGCAGGAAATGTTTTTCACAGATAGAGGTGACCGCTGACTCCTTTAGATCCGGTGTCTGGTAAACCATGATGCTCAGCTCCAGCGGCAGATCCACATAGGTCTGCAGGATGATGTCGATCGGATGATCCTTGAGATAGGTATGCAATTCTTCCCTTGAATGAATCTTTGAAATCAACCATCCGCGCTCACCCACTTCAGGTTTGGCGATAACAGGAAATAACAGACCGGATGAATGAAAGAGCTGGTCAATACTTTCTTCTGTCCTGTCTGCTTTTACCAGGAGGGTTTTGGGCTTGAATGCATCCGGTATGTTATCCAGGATCGCTGACTTTGATTCACCAAAGAAACCACCGGTTTCAATACCCGGATTAGTCAGCGCGAAGAAGAAGAAATCCCTGGCACGAATGGCATTCCAGATCCAGATGCCGAGTACCGGAAGATTGAAGATATATACCGGCCAGTATTCCCATGACCGCAGCCTGATGAAAAAACGTCTCCACCATAAGGCGGTTGGGGACAACACATTAGACGGTGCTGTAACGTATGTGGCTGTATCACCTGTCATAGTGCACCATGACTTCTTCACGCTTATCCTGATCCAGTGCGAGATGCAGGATGGAAGCGGAGGTTTCTTTTAATTCAATACTCGTCACCGACAAGGTCTTGACGAGATCCTTTCGGTTCATCACAAATCCATTATCCGGATCTCCATTAGCCATCTGGTGAAAAGCAATGATTGCCTCACGGTCCACTACCGGATTTTCACTGAGCCATTTTTCAAATAATGATTTTCGCCATTCCCGCACTTTAGGCGGATAGAGTGTTACAGATGACCAGATACGTGGTTCATCAAAGGGCAGGTATGCTATACTTTTCTGATCTCCATCCCAGATCAATTGAAGCAGGATGTGATTCTCGTAGATCAGCAAGGTAAACGGGGCTATGCCATTGAATTCCGTCTTTAAAAGGAACTGGTTAGTATCCTCTGCCGCTGCAGCATCCACTACTACCTGGCCACGACTCATCCGGTAGGGTGGGTTGGGTATGAATGGCTCAAACCCTCCATTGAGCAGACAGACTACTCTGCCTGAATCGGCAAGGGCTATCCAGCTGCCACCTGACAATTCATCAAGCGGAAAATGTAGAGCATTCTCGGGTGTATGAGTTGACTTGAGTCCGGTGGCTTGACGGTCAGGGCTTTCATCACGGTTGGACGTGATATACAATGTATTGCCTTGTGGAATAAAGGTTACTGTGCACATGATTCCTGCCGGTGGCGTATGGTCGACGGGGCTACGCCAAAATGTTCGGGCAGCACCATCGAAGGGGTTGTCGCCTTCAAAGCTATTTTAACGATGGCAAGATGATGGATGGTATGTTCGATGTTATAAACCAACTCTCTTCCGATGGTGGAGGGGACCAATAAATTTTCCTGTCCATGCTCTGTGCAATCCAGCTGGCATTTTTTTTCAGGATCCAATTCACTCAATCGCGCACAGATTTGATTGACATGCTTCAGCGCATGATCCGGAGCAGATTCGATCAGGAAATCCCTGCGACGTTTGGCATAACTTATCGTAGGGATAAGTTGTGGATCATATTGATCAAGGAGACAATTATAAAATTCAATGATATGCCGCGTGTGCTGACCAATGGTTGA
>DATHZY010000429.1:0-7862 GCA_035458325.1 Saprospiraceae bacterium
TGAGAAGCGTACTATCACAATCTGAAAATGGTGCTGACATTAAAGACAATCCTGCCTTATGGTTTAGAATGTTCTTGACTGTTACTTTAGTCTTGTCATAACCAGTGTTTGGTAGGTTCCAGCTTTTTAAATAAGATTCTACAGGCTCATTAATATCAATTATCCTATGCTGGTCCAGGATCATTACTCCGGTAGCAGTAATCGATTTGGAGATGGATGCGAAGTTAGTAATAGAGGTATCGGTCATCAGGCACTTGCCTTCCTTGTCAGCATATCCAAAACCCTTAGAGATAATCGTATTATTTTCTACTACGGCATAAGCCATCCCCTCAATTTTTAAACGATCAAGTTTTCTGGCGATAAGCTTGTCAATGGTACGAATTGTTTCCTTAGTTTCTACAGATTGGCTGTAAGCATGTGGATAAGCTACTACAAAGGCTATAAGAAGGGTTAAGCGCTGAATGACCATAAGTACTATTTAGCACTAAATATACTACCCATCCATCTTGCATAATCTGTAAAAACTAAGGCCTTTCCGGGATTTCGCCACCTGCCCATGGTTATCAAAAGACCACACATCATGGAATTTCATACGCGAAGTATTGTCTTGCAAGATTACTTTTTGACCCTTTAACGTCCAATTACCTCTTACATCTATTTTATTTTCAGGCGACGAAAAGTCCTGGTATGTAAATGTCTGGTCAGCATTGATGGTCAGTGTAATGTGCGCAGGGTCTGTTTCGGAAACGCTATATGTTCCGATAAACTCGCTGGCATTCTTGTTTGTAAATGACGACATTAAAATGACGGCCATTACTACGGTCAGGATTTTTGTTGCTTTGATCATGATTATTTTAATTTAAATGTAAATGTCTTCCACTTCCTACTTCAACTTCTTACTTCCACTTCCTACTTCCGTGTTCGTTATTCGATATTCATTATTCAACATCCCGGGGTTTCGGAATAACGATATAACTCCGATGGCATGTTTTTTGCCTGCCGTTGAAAACGGCTGCACAGATCTGTGCCAGGAGCACACTTTCTTTGATCTATCGTACGCGAGCTTAGATACAATCTAAGCTCAGCTTTGTTCTTTTTACAGCGGCCGCAGGCCGCTGTTTGAACGCCAGCAATTTAATTAAAAAACAATACCAAACGTAATCGCATGCAAATCCGGTCCCTTGCCTTTCGCAAACAACGGGTTCAGGTCATACGCCGTGAAGAATTCAATTCCCTGCGTACCCATCTGTAACTTGAGCCCATAACGGAAGTTGTTCAGGTAAAAGTTGTCTTTTTCTTTGTCAACTTCTTTGTCACCGTCTACTTCATAGACCTGCTTCGAATGACTCTCTATACGATATCCGGCATAAGGGCCGATACCAATACGGAATGAATCATGGCCATGCTTATCATCCCACCAGCGGCTGTGGTGATGGCTGGAGCCAAAGGAATACATCGGGATGATGGATACATTGAGATAGGTGGCTTCGAGTTTGCTCTTTTCAAAGGAGAATGGACGTGGGTCTTCCGTAAAGGTGACACCAGTCTCTGTATCATTGACGCGCGTGCGGTCGTCCTGGAACTTGAAGTTGTACCAACTGACACCAAAGCCCCACTCGACAAAAAATTTCTCTCCGAAATCAGTGTGCAGGATGGAATTGATACCTACATACCATGAGCCCCATGGACGAACGGTATACTGCGCACCACTATAATCCGGGAAAGCACCATTCTCGAGGTAATTGTTGATGCCAAAGTCAAAGTTCATAGAGTGCCACACCTTGCGATCCATATGATCACAATCATCATCATGATCCCAGTCATCTTCTTCGTCCCAATCATCGTCATCACCCCAGTCATCATCATTATCTTCCCAAACATCATCATCATCACTTTCAGCACTTTCCGGTGCATCGTACATCCAGGTAGTATCCGCCAGATGCCCGGACAAGGTGTCCCCACTCGCCAGCTTGCTGAGGATGTCATCAAATAAGGCATCAAAATCGTAATGCTTCAGTTGCTCCAGATCACGCTTGTCCTCTATCGTAAAGACGACTTTACTGGTGCGCGCCAGTTCGACAGTAACCGTATCTGCCTGTTGTGCCACCATCGCAGCTAGATGTGTGAGCAACAATGCAGCAAGTAAAATTCCTTTTTTCATGGTTTACGTTTATTATTTGTTCGTTTCCCGTTTATTTGATGGGATATTAATTGACAGCCATTCATTTTTCTTTTCCCTGATATCCCCGAGGACAGAGCCTTCGTTTTTGAGATCAAGGGCCAGATCAATGACCTTCTGCAGACCAGACGTATTTTTCTTTTCCGGGGTTGCTTCGGTGACGGATTCTTTTTTCAAATATTTTGCATTCACCTCTTCAGCACTATAGGTGATGCTGGTTCTTTTTGAATCCGCTGCGGCATCAGCAATGGATATTTCGTTGGTGATTGTTGCCTGAGATGCAGATTTAGACTCAGTCATTTTTTCAACAGGATCATTTGATGAAGACAGGTTGGATTCATCTGGCGAAATAGTGTTTTGAGTGGTGACTGCAGACTGCGGTCCCGCTACAAATGCTGCGCCTTTGGCGGGATCAGCGCTGCGTTCTGAACTGCTGACTGAGGACCGAGGACTTTTACTCTGTGGTTCGTTTCGGCTACTTCGACTCCGCTCAGCACGAGTACGTTCTCCGACTGGGAGATCTTCCCCTGATGAATCATGGTGGTTGTTTCGGCTACCCTCAACGATAGGATTCGAATGCAAAGACTTTAAAGTGTCGACTGTCGATTGTTGACTGCTAACTGCCGACTGCTGACTGTTGACTGGTCCAGATTCTTTTGAAACTGTAGCTATTGTAGATTCAGGTTGGTTAAGTTGAAACAATATCGTTGAAGTAGCAATCAACAGAACCAACCCCGCAGCCACCTTCATCCACAGACCCCGGTTGCGTTTGTGTTCCAGGCCGGACTCAATCCGCTCCCAGGCTGATCCGGGTGCAGGCTTTTGATAATGTTCGAGACCCTGGCGGAATAATTTATCTGGAGGCGATGTCATGGCGTAGTAGTTTAGTTGAAGGCTCCCGCGCAGCCAGTAATTTTTGCAGATGTACCCTCGCACGGCTGAGCTGGGATTTTGAAGTGTTTTCACTGATATTCATCTGTGCTGCTATTTCCTGGTGTGAATAGCCATCGATGGCGTACATATTAAAGACAGCCCGGTATCCGGGGGGTAATTCACCGATCATACGGAGGAGATCTTCTTCCTCCAGTGGATCATGGTCGTGATGCGCGATCATGGCCGTATCCACATCATCCAGTAGGGTAGTCATGTACATATTCTTTTTCTTGCGCAGGAAGCTCAGCGCCTCATTGATCACCGCGCGTTTGACCCACCCTTCAAGACTTCCCTCTCCCCGGTACTGCCCGATTCGATCCAGGATATGCGTGAAAGAGGTGACCAGGACATCTTCCGCATCATCAGGATCCTTGACATACCGGCAGCACAGAGGGTACATCTTCGGCGAAAATGTATCGTAGAAGTACTTCTGGGCGATCCGGTCCCTCCGGATACACCCTTTGATGAGTTGTTCTTCGTTCACGTGATGTGGGCTCCGTGAGTTTGATTTAATCCTAAGACGAAGTTATGCCTCCGTAGGTTGCATGAAGAGGGAAGAATTTTTGAACTCGTTGCCCGAGGGGCTTTCTTTTACTTTTTTTTCCGGAAAAAAAGTAACAAAAAACCTCGTCGCGCTAAAAACTCGCTTTGGTTTTGGTTCATTTGCTTGGCCTTCTGGTTTGCTTTCTCGCTTGTTTGTATTTCATGTGCTGTTTCTTACAATTGTGATACCCTATCGAGTCTTGTCATTGCATGAAACAGGTCGTTCGTACAGCTCAGACAATTTAGCGCGACAGGCTGGTTACCTATTCGAGGTGATTTTTTTCAAGTCCCCCTTTCAGGTCGCAGCGCAGCGCAGATCCCGCCCTGTAAAGGTAGCGGGAGGGTAGGGGGTCAGATTAGGCATTCGTGCAGCTCAGACAGTTTAGCGCGACAAAATGATTTCATCCCGCTCGTCAGGAGACGAGCATATATTGGATTCAAGTCAAGGAGATCATGCCGCAGGCTTGATGGCGCAGAAGGCCCCACTTGAACCAGCGTGTCCTTTTAGCCCTTTGGCCTCTTAAGCCCTTCAGCCCCTTCCGCCTGGTTGCTGAGCTGTAGCACGAGGCTGAGGGAGAGCAGGTCGAAGCATCCGCCCTTTTCCTATATTTACCCCATGTCCTTACGTTTACTCATCCTCTGCTGCCTCATCTCCATCCAGGGATACGCCCAGATATCAACTGATTCCGCAGCCTTCTTTATAAAAGACATCTATCGCCAGACCCTTTCTGAAGAAAAAGCATACACCTGGCTTACCACCCTCACTAAAGACATTGGACACCGGCTCAGTGGCTCTGAAAATTCACTCAAGGCCATCGAATGGGCGAAGACCACCATGGATACCCTCGGCTTCGACAGCGTGTGGTTACAACCCGTCATGGTGCCACACTGGGAGCGAGGGGTCAGCGAACAAGTCATCATGGTGTCTAAAGAAGTCGGCGCCCATCAATTAAAGGCACTGGCACTCGGCCAATCACCGGGCACAGGCCCCAAGGGAATACGTGCAGAAGTCGTGGAAGTAAAATCACTTGACGAATTGCGGGGTCTGCCCGATATGGCTGTGGACGGTAAAATTGTGTTTTATAATCGACCCATGGATCTTGGACTCACAAGTACCTTTTCTGCGTATGGCGGTGCAGCCGACCAACGAACCAGCGGCCCTGTGCTTGCTGCGGAGAAAGGAGCGATCGGTTGTGTTATTCGGTCATTGTCCACCAGGCAAGATGATTATCCACACACAGGTATGACGGAGCTTTCAAAAAATATAGACAACATTCCTTCCTTAGCCTTAAGTACAAATGATGCAACTTTCCTTAGCGAGACATTGAAGAAAGGCCCTGTCGAACTGGTCATTTATTCCCATAGTAAGATGTACGAAGAGTATGTCCTATCCTATAATGTCATTGGAGAGATCAAAGGGTCAACACACCCTGAAGAAATCATTCTCGTCGGTGGGCACTTTGACTCCTGGGATGTCGGCGAAGGCGCCCATGATGATGGCAGCGGCTGCATGCACTCCATGGAAGTCCTGTACCGACTTAAGAAGATGGGCTACAAACCTAACCGCACCCTTCGTTGTGTATTTTTTATGAATGAAGAAAACGGGTTGAGAGGTGGACGAGCATATGCCGATTCATCATTTGCCAACAACGAATATCATCTGGCAGCTATCGAATCAGATGCCGGTGGATTTACACCGCAGTCCTTTGGCATCTCTGCCGGCGCTAATACATCACTGGACTCCGCAATGTCACACATGTCAGGTTTTATGGAATTACTCGAGCCATATGATATAGAATTGAAAGCCGGTGGCGGTGGTGCAGATATCGGACCACTCAAGCCCAAGGCAGGGGTACTGATGGGGCTTCGACCGGATAGTTCGAGGTATTTTGATTTTCACCACTCCGCGCTTGACGTGCTTGAAAATGCCCATCCTCGAGAGTTGGCTACCGGTGCAGCTGCATTAACTTCGTTGGTGTTTTTGATAGATCAGTATGGCATAGGTAAATAGCTGTCAGCTATCAGCTGTTAGTTTTCAGTGGGATTTGCAAAAGCTTCCAGCTATCAGCTACCAGCTTCCAGATATTGATTGACAGATAGGATTTGTAATCCTACAGAAATGACAGTGACCAATAGATAATATGCAATGAGCAATTTGATATAGGGAAAAACTCATTTGCGTAATCTTTTATACATATTTCTACGCAATCTGCGATCAAAGGCATAGCGGCATAGAGCAGAGGGCATAGAACATAGAGCAGTACAAGTATCCAATTCAAAGCAGAAATTTACCATTTACCATTTACCATTTACCGTTTACCGAATACCGCTTACCCATAAACACCAGGCATAAGACAATGGAAAATGTATAACATGCACAGGACAACAGGCATATGAAGGAGGTAACCTTACTCGATCTCACCTTCGAACCATTCATCTCCACAGAAGAGATCGAACGGACAGTTGAAGCTATTGCTGCACAGATCGACAACGACTACCGTGGCCGTAACCCGATCCTGCTGATTGTCCTCAATGGTGCATTCATCTTTGCAGCCGATCTGGTGAGGAAGATCAATATACCCATCAGGCTGGATTTTATCAAGATCAGCTCATACCATGGGACAGCATCAACGGGCGAGATGAACGAACATTTTCTCTGGAAATCAAATCTTGAAGGAGAACATGTCATCATTGTAGAAGATATCGTGGATACCGGTCATACGCTTCAGTACCTCAAACAAAAAATCGGAGCACAACATCCTGCTTCGGTCGAAGTAGCCTGTTTGCTTAAAAAACCTGCAGCATATCAGTACCACGACACCCTTAAATACGAAGGCATGTCGATCGAGGATAAGTTTGTCGTCGGCTATGGCCTCGACTACAATGGCCTGGGCCGTGACCTGGATGCAATCTATGCCCTCAAGGATTCATGAGTATTCTGATCGTCATATTGATTATCTATGTGTCGATATCCCTGGCTTTCTATTTCCTGCAGCATCTCTTCTTTTTCAGGCCGGAGATCCTGCCGCATGACTTCAAGTACCAATATTCCTTTCCCTTCGAAGAAAAGCAATTTGACCTGCCCGATGGCGGACGGATCAATGCTATTTGGTTTAAAGTGCCGAATAGTCTTGGGGTTATTTACTTTCTCAAAGGCAACAGTCGTAGCATCAAGGGCTGGGGAAAATTTGCGAAAGATTATGTAGGTAAAGGCTATGATTTCTTTATGATGGACTACCGTGGTTTTGGAAAGAGCCGTGGCCATCGTTCCGAACAAATCATCTACAGTGATGCGGAGTATATCTACAACTGGTTGAGCACTCAATACGACCAATCAAAGATTGTGGTGTTGGGAAGATCACTGGGCTCCGGCTTTGCAGCCAGGGTAGCCGCATGGAATCATCCGAAGATGCTGATCCTGGATTCACCTTACTACAGTTTTCAATATCAGATCCACCGCTTTGGTTGGTGGTTGCCGCTGCGATGGATATTGAGGTATAAGATTCCAACCTATATGTACATCCGGAAAGTTAATTGTCCGGTGTATATCATCCATGGAGACAAGGACTTTTTGATTTCGTATGAACAGGGCGTAAGGTTACAACAACTGATCCCTGACAAGTCTACGTTGATTACGATCAAGGGAGGACGGCATAATAACTTGCCGACATTTGAGGCGTATCATAAGGCATTGTATAAAATTTTGAATACGTAGAGTTGAGCTATCAGTTATCAGCTGTCAGCTGTCAGTCGTGAGGCGTGAGTTTTCTTTGCTGCCGAACGCTGCAAAGAACCATACGCTCGTTTAAGTCTCTGACTTAAATGCAATATATTCTCGTCTCCTGACGAGCGTGACTCAATCAAGTACTGGGTGTTTGATGCCTGCAGCCAAGAGGCTGCTTTCCTTTATTGTTTCCCAGGACCATGGAGCTAATGATCTCTCCGTCTGCAGCCATGAGCTACAGACAACATCTGTTTTTGAAAAACAAGTGAGAATTGCAGGCAGAGCCTGCAAATGATCGTCCCGCATCATGAGTCTGATGTCTGCGAGTCTGGCGTCTGGCATCTAAAGCGTTAACACTTTCATTAAACCTTCATCCCCCACAATCCGTCATTCATCGGCAGATCGGGGGCATTAGATTTCGGATATCCGGCATTCAGCAGGTAACTCAATTCAAGCAGGTATTTTAACAGTTGATCCCCGTTT
>DATHZY010000430.1:0-6465 GCA_035458325.1 Saprospiraceae bacterium
CAATTCCCCTTGGAATATAATAGTCAGGATTGTCCGGGTTAGTAATGGGGACACCGGTTGCATCTCTTTCAACTGAGAAAAATGGCTGCTCAGTAGTGGTATTGTTGGTGATGTTCTGAACATCCAGATACACATCAAGACTCCATTTTTTGAAATTATACTTTTTGTCTACACGCACATCCAATTGATAAAAGGCTTCTACACGAAGTGTATTCAATCGGGTGTTATCAGGTATACCGGCATTGGTTACATCATAGTTTGTTTTCAAGGCAGAAGCCTGAATATCATAAGGTGTGTAAGGACTTCCACTATTGAAGCGAAACTTAGCACCCACCTCCCAATTGCGCTTAAATATCTTGCCCCCTGTTATACTCAGCATATTTCGATAATCCCATGAAGAGGCGACATAGCTACCTTCGAAGTTCTGAAACTCACTGCCCACAAAAGTGTAGGATACGAGTCCATAGAAATCACGAAATAGTTTTTGTTGGAAGAATACTTCGAATCCATAAGACCGTCCCTTATTGGTCGAGCTTACAGGTGCATTGCCGATGACACCAAAATCACTGCCTTTGTTGGCAAGAGAAATGGAGTCAAGCAAGTCCATCGGGTAGTTGCTGTAATGTTTGTAAAATCCTTCCACTGTAATGCGTGCGTTCTTGGAAGTGTTGTATTCAATTCCTAAAACCACATGCTTGGATTGGATATACTTCACATCCTTGTTGACAAGTTCACCAGTGGTATTTCTATATCCTAATGTGGTGTATGGAGGTAATTGATAGTAAATACCTGTGTTAAAGTTGATCGCCATTTTTTTACTCAGGCCGTAGGAAGCACTCAGTCTTGGTGAAAACTGGTTTAATGGATTTGCCATGTGGGCATTGAAATTGTTGGCATCCATTCGGGCGCCAAGAGAAAGCTGAAGTCGTTCTCTCATGATGCCTTTGCTTACCTGACCGAAAGCACCGTATTTGAAGACACCGATTTCTGAGCTATAGTTTAGCGTCACTTCATTTTCAAGTTTCTGAAAAGTGGTGGTCGTATATTCAGCCCATTCGATACCGGCACCATAGTTTATTTTCCAATCATCCTGGCGAACGGTTTCTTCAATCCGCAGTTTATTTTCTGCTTCAGTAGACTGATAGTCGAGGAGTTTGTTGGCTTCACTGCTATCATCATTGTCTATATATTTCTTTGCTGTATTGTTCAGGTAATTCCTGCTTACAACAAATGTCCGGTATGCATTGTCCCTGAAATGACGCCAGGATCCACCGATGGTATAATTCCATTGTTGATTGGTCGGTATCTGAGAGAGTGTATATAGATTTTCCTCCGTTTTACTGGCATCCGTATTCAATGAAACATTGTCAATAGCACCAAGTCCGATGATGTCGATGATGTTGTTCTGGTCCAGTTTGATTTCGCTTTTAAACTGGAAGTCATCATACTTTGGCAGAAAGGGCAGGTCAAGCGCCTGGAACAGAAACTGCAGATAGCTCCTTCGCCATGAAGCGATCAGCGTTGAATTTTTTGTCAGAGGGGTTTCGATTGTAGCGGCAAGATCGTTTGAGCCAAGGGTGATGCTATAGGCAGGCTTATCTGTTCGTGCATCTTTAAATTGAAACTCAAGGACGGAACTCAGTGCATTCCCCCTGTTGGCTGGAAAGGCACCAGAATAGAAATCAAGGTCCTGTATGAAATCTACATTGATCAGGCCGACCGGTCCGCCCGATGCACCTTGTGTACTGAAGTGATTGATGGTTGGCACTTCAATACCATCAAGATAAAAACGATTCTCATTGGGTGAGCCGCCGCGAACGATAATGTCATTTCTAAAGCTGGAAGTTATGGCAACGCCGGGGAGTGATTGAATCACGCGGGAGATGTCCCTGTTACCACCGGGATTACGTTTGATTTCAGCGACCCCAATGTTCCTGAGACTTAATGGGCTTTCTTCCTTTCGGGCAAAGGCCTGTGCGGTAACAACTGCTTCCTGCATCTCCATAGACATCTCTTCCATGGAGATATTGGCAAATTTGACATTGGCCAGGGTGACCTGGACTTCATAAAGGATCACCGGTTTGTAACCAATGAAACTGGCCTTCAGATTGTATATGCCGGGAGCCAGTCCTGTGATTGTATAGTCTCCATTATCATCAGAGGTGCCTCCGATGGTCGTTCCTTCCACGACGATCACCACATATGGAATGGGTTCCTTGTTGATAGCATTGGTGACCTTTCCCCGGATGACACCGGTTTGCGCATAGCCGGTAATATAAAGGCAAGACAGGAGGAGAATCGATATTGCTTTGTTCATAGAAGGCTGTGTTCTAAGCGCAAAGGAACAATGGTAAATTAAAATGGTTCAGACAATAGCACATGTCATATCAGTTGTGTCACATTGAAGTTGAACTCATTGCTCTTGCGACCATGAAAATTCCAAATCGAAGTACAAAACCATAATGCCGTTGGATGGAGTTCTCTCCGCCAACCAACGAGAATCCTACCGGAGTTCCATGGAGATTTCTCCTTGGAATTTTCTTAGCTGGCGGCGATAACGCCATCCAGCGGCCGTTGCCGTTGCGGGCGCGTCGTGGGGATTTGAAATGTTTACTCCTTCAACCAAGAAGGTCTCTTTATTTCATCAATTTCCCAGGTACTAACTTGATACCATCCGCAGTGATCATCGAAGCGTAAGGCACAGTCCCTTCCTCCTGCATGATGGAAGCACAACCCGCATCCCCATCCTTGTTGAAGGCGACCATCTTGACATTGAAGTTGACATTCTTAAATCCACCGTTGACATAGAATATACGCTCGATCACTTCTTCGCATGCTTGTTGCGGAGACTTGCCTGCCCTCATTTTTTCGACGAGGAGGAAAGAGCCGCAAGTCCTGATTAATTCTTCGCCACGACCTGTAGCACCGGCAGCACCTACTTCGTTGTCCACAAATAAACCTGCACCGATGATCGGGGAGTCACCAACTCGACCATGGATTTTGCCAAATAAACCACTGGTTGTGGTGATGCCCGCAACCTCACCATTATTTCCCATCCCCAGCACATTGATCGTGCCGCGTTTCCTCAATTTCCTGTAGTAGTCTTTATCGGCAGGGGGTAACCAGTCATCATTTTCACTCAGGTTTTCTTTCCATTCCAGCCAGGTGAGACGCGCTTCTTCTGTGAGCAGGTTTTCTTCAGGAAAACCATGTGCTTTTGCAAATGCAAGGGCACCCGCACCTACAATCATAGCATGATCCGTGCGCTCCATCACCAGCCTGGCAACAGAACACGCTTTCTTGATATTTTCAAGAGAGGCTACGCTCCCACATTTGTGTGTTGGTCCGTACATTATCGATGCATCCAAGGAGACCACACCTCGTTCGTCTGGCAATCCACCATAACCAACAGAAGTATCTTCCGGATCCAGTTCGCATACATTTGAACCTGCCTCTATTCCATCCAGGATATTACCTGAAGCCTGGAAAGCAGCCCATGCCGGTGGCAGTACTTTCTTCGCCCAATATTCATCTCTGCTGCAGAGGATTAAGGGACGGCCCGCGCCTGATGGAGCGTAAGTTGATTTGCGCTCCAATGATTTGTGAAGCAGTGGCAGACTTATCCCCATCATGCCAAGGGTTTGCAGAAAATCACGACGTTGTGCCATAAGTTATACAAGGTGAGTTGCCAAATAGGCAGCGATTTAGTTTATTGATTTGAAGGGCCCATACCCGGTTGATATAATTTGAATCCCGTTTCTTCTTTTTCTTTATCTACCATAGCTTTCACATCCCTAAGCAGTTGCTTGGCGTCGTAGATAATTCCATCCTTGATGGTGTATTTAACACCACCAACACGCTCCACTTTGTTTTCTTCATTGAGTTTGATAGCACCTGTTCCATAAAGGCATTGAAGGTTTTGTAAAGGATTTTCCTCGATGATGACCAGGTCCGCTAATTTACCAACTTCGACACTACCTATCTCTTTGTCAAGCCCCAATGCCTCAGCTCCGTATAATGTTGCTGAACGTATTACTTCCAAAGGATGAAATCCAGCTTCACGCAGTAATTCCAGCTCGCGTATGTAGGCAAAGCCATAGAGCTCGAAAATAAATCCGGAATCTGAACCAGCGGTCACCCGTCCACCACGATTTTTGTATTCATTGACAAAGGTCATCCATAGCCGGTAATTTTCTCTCCAGTCGACTTCTTCTTCAGTGCCCCAGTAATGCCAGTAAGAGCCGTGGGAAATCCTGCTCGGTTGAAAGAACAACCACAATTTCGGCATCGTGTAATCCTCATGCCACTCCAATCTCCTGGCCCGATGCAGATCCCTGCTGGCTTCATAGATATTGAAGGTCGGATCAATGGTAAAGTCAAGGGATAACAATTCATCCATTACTTTATTCCAGTGTGTAGAGTAGGGGGGAGCCGCTTGTTTCCACAGGCGACCTGCTTCTGAAAAGCGGTCCTGTTCATCCATGTAGTTATAGTCAACAGGATAGTCTTGAATCGTGCGGTCTTCAAATAATGCTTCAGGTAATCCATACCAATGTTCCATGGTAGTCAAGCCGGCATGCGCACTATTGAGGACATTCCATCTGGCAACGTCTACCTGTGCATGATGGCAAGCTGAGCGCAAACCAGCTTTTTTGTTTTCATCAAGTGCTGCTGCCATAACTTCAGGAGGAGCGCCAAAGAACTTAATGCCATCAGCTCCGTTCCTGACATTCTTTTGTACCCAGGCCCTTGCTTCAGCTGCATTCTTGATATTTTCTTCTTCCCCCATTCCAAAGGCTGTATAAGCCAGTATCCGGGGTGCCGTTATTTTGTTTTCAGCACTGCGTTTCTTTTCGTTCAGGACCCACTCAAGTCCGTTGCCGGCCGAAGGTTCCCGGATAGTGGTGATGCCATGGGCCATCCATAGTTTATAAACGTATTCAGCATCTGCTCCCTGCGCCTTTCCACCAATATGTCCGTGCATATCTATAAAGCCTGGCAGTATATACATTCCGGCAGCGTCCAACTCAAAGCCGTTCTCCTTGAGTTTTGGCCTGTCATCTTCAGAAGGAGTCACCCCCGGGTAGCCTACGATCTCAATGTCCACGATTCTGTTTCCTTCGATGACAATATCTACTGGCCCAATGGGTGGGGATCCTGTTCCATTGATGAGGGTTGCACCCCGGATAATCATCTGCGTATACGGGCCATTACCTTCCGCCCTGTCCGGTGCCGGTTTTACCTGCCCGAAGATGGTGGTGGCATTCAGCAGTATGGCAGCAAAGAAGGGAGCGAAGGTTAATTTCATCTTGTTGGCTTGTAATGCAGAAAGGTAGTAAAAAAAAGAGCCCGGAAAATTTCCAGGCTCTAACGTAATCAATTGATTTGGGTCAATTATCTTATTTGCCGGTGAGTTCTGCCACCAGGCGATCTGCCTTGTAAATATAACGCAATGCGGCGACAATACCACCTGCGTGAACGGCCACCGTACGATTATCCTTTTCATCAAAGATAAACTTGCCGGGAAGGGATTCAATGTTACCATCGAAAACCAATCCTACAACCTCTCTCTTGACATTGATGATCGGACTACCGGAATTACCACCGATGATGTCTGCTGTGCACACAAAATTCATAGGTGACTTGAGCAGATCCATAGATGGGTTCATCCATTTTTCAGGCAGTGACCATGGGAATTTTCCATCGTTTGAATAATAGCGCTCATACATCCCAAAATAAGTTGTTTTGATCGGAGCATACGTGCCATTGTAATCATAGCCCTTGACCACCCCATCTGAAATACGAAGGGTAAAGGTTGCATCCGGAGGCAGTGCATTGCCATAGACTTTAAACACTTCACCAGCTACGTTCTGTTCGATTTGTTTACGCGCTACACCGGTTGACTGGAATGCTTTTACAGCTTTATTATATTCCGGTACCATCAGGTTAGCCGCCTCGATTAAAGGATCTTTGCTTTTCAGGAATTTTTTGGTGCTTTTATCAAACAATTTTGCCAGATCTTTTTCATCTGAAAAGGCAGTTGATGAAATTATCTTCTTTGCTGCTTCATCAGGTGTGCGACCATCAAGTACAGTATTGATGTATGTGTCGTCAGCCTGGGCAAATTTCTTCACTTCACCCAGCACCATGCCAAAGGTTTTAACTTCCTTAGGTTCTTTAATGGCAGGCGCCATTTCAGTCATTTTTTTCTCCAGGCCTTCCAGTTCAGGACTCTCTGGGTTTTCTGAGGCAAGGGTTGTGTATTGGTTGATTGTATGCAAGAGAGATAATGTAGTACCTGACATCGGTGATGGAGCCAGGAAACGCAATTCAGAGCCATACTTGGATAGGTCAACATAGTATTTAGCCATATCATCCCAATAGGTCTTGCCGGCAGCATTTGCCCTGATTTTCTTTTCCATCTTCACTTTCCGGTCAAATAAAGCAGGATCTGTAAGTCCGTTT
>DATHZY010000431.1:0-2470 GCA_035458325.1 Saprospiraceae bacterium
TCCACATCGAAAACAACGCAAACCACGAAAAAAACTGAACGACTGCCAGTTGCTTCATCGCAGGAGGCATGTGCTGCAGGTCATCTACCATAGTGACAAAGCCTGATCGCTTACCTGTCGTTCTTTTCATCACCCCCGCAGCCAAAAAGAGGATACCTGCTACTAATGCACCAGATGAAAACAAGAACAATTCTTTAGGAAACTCACTCAATCCAAACCACACCGTGAGAATCAATCCGACCACCAGGAATATCACGCCTGTCCTGAAGTTCTCTACTACCTTAACCTCACTCTTTTCATCGGCCGTAACTGCATTTTCTTTCATCTCATCCAATCCTTCCGTAAAGGAGGCAAGTTCTACTGGCGAATACTCTTTAGATCTCAGGATCGTCCACAAGACCGCTGCCAGATACACTGCTCCACCGATATAAAAAGACCACTTTACCGAGTCAGGGATAATCCCCTCCGGTGCCTGATTGCTAATTCCAAACCAATTAGTAAACACATATGGCAAAGAAGAAGCGATCACTGCTCCGGTACCAATAAAGAAGCTTTGCATGGCAAAACCTTTGGTCCGTTGTTTAGAAGGCAGGTTGTCGCCCACAAAAGCCCGGAAAGGCTCCATCGAAATATTGATCGATGCATCAAGTATCCACAACATACCAGCAGCAAACCACAGGGATGGTGAGTTAGGCATAATAAGCAGAGACAAGGATGCCAGTATCGCACCCGCCAGAAAGTATGGCCGTCTCCTCCCCAGGAAATTCCACGTCCTGTCACTGAAGTACCCGATGATCGGTTGTACAATCAATCCAGTCAGCGGCGCAGCCACCCACAGGATAGGTATATCATCCACCTTGGCCCCCAGTGTTTCAAATATCCGGCTGACATTGGAGTTCTGCAGCGCGAAGCCAAACTGGATCCCCAGGAAGCCAAAGCTCATGTTCCAGATCTGCCAGAAGGTAAGGGTAGGTTTTTGTTTTGTCATGTCTTGAGAATCTCTGCCTAATGTAGCAAAAGGTCTTTAGCTCAGCGTGAATAATTCATGTTCCGCTGGAATTCACCCTCGCGTCAGGAGGCGCGAAACATATAGCATTCAAGTCTGAAGACTTGAACGAACTTCGGAAATATCCGGTTGTTTATCCTATCCGAAACTGAAAAACTGAACTGGTCGCAAATTGCGACCGGTTAGTTTAAAAAGACTAAATGAGGTATTGACCCGCGCGTCATGAGACGCGGAATATATAGCATTCAAGTCATTTCAGGTCCCGCCTATCTGGCGGGATGGCGCAAGGGGCGCCACTTGAACGAGCAAACAAATATTTGCAGCCATAGGCTGCAAAAAAAACTCACAACTCACAACTCACAACTCACAACTCACAACTCACAAAAACGCTAACTGCGACCTGCAGGCGCAAGCGATTTCATCGGCAACGTCTCCTGCAACCACTTATAAAACTCCCGCTGCCACACCAACGCATTCTGTGCAGATAATACCCAATGATTCTCTTCCGGAAGATAGAGAAGCCGCGCATTGAGGCCTTTCAATTTCGCAGCCTGGAATGCTGACAGGCCCTGCTCGATAGGCACCCGATAATCCTTTCCACCTTGTATGATCATGATCGGTGTATTCCATTTGTCCACCAGATTGACCGGATTAAATTTCTTGTAGTTTTTCTTAGCCGCTTTGTTTCTCATATCCCAATACGGGCCTCCCCAATCCCAGTCCACAAAGAACAATTCTTCAGTAGTTCCATACATGCTGCGCATATCGTAAATGCCATCATGTGCGAGGAATGATTTAAACCTGTTCTCATGAATGCCCGCCAACATAAAGACGGAATACCCGCCATAGCTGGCACCAATAGCACCAAGCCTGTCTTTATCTACATAGGCTTCTTTGCTGACCGCATCAATCGCTGACAGATAATCATCCATCACCTGGCCACCATGGTCTTTACTGATCTCTTCATTCCACGCCGTACCATGTCCGGGCATCCCTCTTCTGTTAGGTGCCACTACGATATAACCATTTGAGGCCATCAACTGGAAATTCCATCGAAAAGAATAAAACTGGGTCAATGCGGACTGAGGACCACCCTGGCAATACAACAGCGTAGGATATTTTTTCGTCGGATCAAAATCCGGTGGATAGATCACCCATACCAGCATGTTTTTTCCATCAGTTGTCTTCACCCATTTCCGCTCCGTCTTGACCATGGCAATCTTCTTATAGGCTTCATCATTGACATGTGTCAGTTGCGTCATTTTACCATCTTCAAGATTGACGGTGTATAATTCAGCAGCATGGTTCATATCTGTACGTGATACAACTAATGTTTGCTTGGATTGCCCGACGATACCGGTGACATCAAAGTCACCTGTTGTCACCTGGCGAATAGCCGGAGGTGTAGCCGTGATCGGATAAGTGACCGGAACATCAAACAATTGCACAGTACCATTGATTGGA
>DATHZY010000432.1:0-4812 GCA_035458325.1 Saprospiraceae bacterium
TTCAAACCGGTCGTCCATGATATCTGTTGAATGAAAAATTTTTAGGGGACTAAAGAAAGGAATATTTTTCAATCCTCAGGATTTTGAGTTTGTAGACGTTTGGAAAAGGGCACAGATCCGCAGTGTCGTCAAATTGTCTGAATCACGGATTAAGCGGATGGCGCGGATTACACGGATTATAGGCTCAACAAATCGTTGCATTAAAGCACAGCTAAGGCAATATCCAATAATAAAAGTGTCTGGATAAGATAGCTATGGGATAACAGCTTATCATCGATCGATAGCACATGTCATTGAGTCTGGAAAAAATAAATCCGAGCAATCCTTTAATCCGTGTAATCCGTGATTCAGACGAAAGAGTCAGTGTAATCTGTGACTTCAGAAAGAATGATATCAGCTTTATTTTTCCAAAAACATATTTAACTCAACCCATCCATCATGCTCATAAACTCATCAACCTATAAGCTCATAAGCCCACTTCTTAACTTAAGTCAATGAACCCCCACTGACGTCACCCATACTTTTGCATCATGAAACCAATAAACACAAACATGCAAAAGCAAATGAAAGCCATTGAATACACCCGCTACGGTGCCCCGGACGTCCTCCACCTCAAGGATATGCCCAGACCTGCTCCAAAATCAAACGAAGTGCTCATCCGCATACGGGCTACGACGGCAACAGCCGCGGACATCATGATGCGTAAGGGCAATCCGGTCATTGGGAGATTATATACAGGACTAAAAGCTCCAAAGCGAACGATCCTTGGGTTTGAATTTGCGGGCGAGGTGGTGGAAACCGGCGAGGCTGTGACCTTATTTGAGAAAGGTGATAAGGTCTTTGGAGGTACCACGACCCTGGGTTGTTATGCTGAGTATGTCTGCGTCAGTGAAGACAGTGTCCTCACGACTATGCCGGAGAATATCACCTTTACCGAAGCCGCCCCTGTCAATGGCAGCGCTATCACGGTCATGAATTTCCTGAAAGGGCTCGGGAATATCCAACCAGGTCAACATGTGCTGATCAATGGCGCTTCCGGAGGCCTCGGCACGTATGCTGTGCAGATCGCCAAACACTATGGTGCGGAAGTGACCGGTGTATGTAGCACCAGGAATATAGAACTGGTAAAGTCACTTGGCGCGGATCATGTGATCGATTATACGCAGGTGGACTTTACGAAAAGTGACATGCGGTATGATATCATCTTTGATACAGTCGGGAAACGATCTTTTAGGGAAAGTAAAAAAGTACTGAAGGAGGATGGTGTTTTTCTCGCGGCAGTGATGGATCTTCCGCTCCTCTTCCATATGATCTGGTCGAAAATAACCGGTGGAAAAAAAGCGAAGGTTTCCGCAACAGGCCTACTGCCTGTGAAAGAACGCCTGAACTATTTTATAGAGTTGAAGGAAATGCTGCGCACCTCAAAAATCAAAACGGTGATTGATGCTACCTATCCATTGTCACAGGTGGCAGCAGCGCATGCTTACGTGGAGACGGGCCACAAAAGGGGAAGCATAATTATTGCAGTGTAATAACAGGAGTCGGATGGAGAATCACTTTAATTTCTCTACTACACGTTTCCGTATGCGGCTCAGGGATTCCGGCTTGACGCCAATGTAACTGGCCAACTGATATTGCGGGACACGTTGAAATATGTCAGGCCTGGTTTTAAGCAGGTTCAGGTACCGTTGCTCTGGCGTATCTGTCAGGAAAGAAGTCATGATCTTCCTTTGCTCGCTGAAGAATACTTCCATGACGGCCCGGGAGATCGTTTCAAACCTGGGAAAATTCTTAAACATCACCTGGGCGGCTTGTTCATTGCCTACGACTGCGTGGGTATCTTCGATGCAGGCCAGATAGTGCTTGGATGGACTTTGGGCATTGAAGTTGCTCATCGAAATAACCCATTGATCTTCCGTAAAGAAATTGGTGGTCTTTTCTTCGCCATCGACGAGGATGTACTCCCGGATGCAGCCTTCGAGGATGAAGTAGGTATCGACGGCCACCTGTCCTTCTCTGAGCAGGATGGTGCCTTTCTTAAAGTGCTGTGCATCCATGCTCTCCTCAATGACCTTTGCTTCTTCTATGGAAAGAGGGGAGATCTTGTGGAAATGATTGACGAATTTGTTTTGCACGTGTGAGAGAGTGAGAGAGTAAGAGAGTAAGATAGGGATACATTTCATTAAAACGCACCCGGCTTGGCTTTAATTACAACTCACCCCCGTCCCCTCTCTTTTTGGTATGTGATCTGTGGTACGAAAGTGATTTTCTAAAGAGAGGGGTGTATGATTTGCCTGTAGATAAAGATTTATCTATTGTTTTTTGAGAAAAATCAAAACGCTCCCCTCTCTTCTGGCAGATCAATTGCGTAGACACTATCATCTCTTAAGAGAGGGGTCGGGGGTGAGTTATGCAGGAGCATGAGAGGGGTGTTTTGATAAACGCTCCCCTCTCTTCTGGCAGATCAATTGCGTACACACAATCATCTCTTAAGAGACGGGTCGGGGGTGAGTTATGCAGGAGCATGAGAGGGGTGTTTTGATTAACGCTCCCCTCTCTTTTGGAGGATCACATGCGTACGCACAATCATTTTTAAGAGGTCGGGGGTGAGTTATGCAGGAGCTGAAATGGGGTGTTCAAACTGGATTCTTTTTTACTGATACCAAATCGTATGTTTGTCCTGCTCAATAAACCCACTCGCTGAATGACCAAAGACACAGGAAAAAAGAAAGGGAGCATCCGGCCAGCCAGGTCGAAAAACTACTCCTCTCCCATATCAGATGTTTTCGGAAGTTCTCTTGCCCTCAAAGGCATAGCCACTATCCTGATACTTGGATTTATCATCTATTCAAATTCATTTGGGAGCACATTCCATCTGGATGACATCAACAATATCCGCGATAATCAATCTATCCGGAATTTAACAGATATCAAGGGTATGTGGGAGTTTAGCCAAACCCGCTTTCTGGCCCTTTACACTTTTGCCTTGAATTTTCACTACGGTCAACTGAATGTAGGGGGTTACCACGTGGTCAACCTTATCATACATCTTATCAATGCTATCCTGGTCTACTGGCTTTCTTTCCTGATCCTTTCTACACCTGCATTGAAAGAGAAATTCTTTCCAAAAGATAAGACGATGTTGTCCCTGGCCATTGCGTTGTTATTCGTTTCACATCCACTGGCTACGCAAAGCGTGACCTATATTGTCCAGCGGATGACGTCCATGTCAGCGATGTTTTATTTCCTGGGCCTGGTTTTATATTTGCATAGCCGGTTTACAGATAACAGAAAAGCAAAAACAAGGCTGCTGATTGCCTGTGGTGTTTCCGTGCTGCTGGCCTGCCTGACCAAGGAAAATGCCTTTACCTTTCCATTTGCCATTGTCCTGATAGAAATTTTCTTTTTGCAAACCAGGCCCAATGCCTTTATCTTTAAAGACAAGCGGGTCCTGTGGATCGGTGCAGCGTTGCTCGGCTTGATTGCATTGGGTTTTTACAGTTATTCAGACTATATACTTAATCCCGAATATGAGGACCAGAACCAGGGGGATCAGAACATCACCTCCTGGCGATATCTCCTGACGCAGTTTAGTGTCATCCTCAAATATATCCAGTTGCTGATCCTGCCGGTCAACCAGGTTTTTGATTACAACTATAAACTAGTCACATCGTTTCTTGATCCCAGGGCATGGATAAGTTTCCTGGCACTGTTGGGATTGATTGGACTCGCGATAGTCACCTTTAAAAAACACAGGATCATTTCCTTCGGCATATGCTGGTTCTTCCTCACCATTGCGATTGAGTCCAGCATCATTCCGCTTCAGGATCTCATCTTTGAACACCGTACCTATCTGCCCTCCTTTGGATTTTTCCTCCTGTTCGCTTACGTGGTATATTGGCTCACCTGGAAAAGCAAACAAAACCTTGGACTCTCGATTCTGGCGCTCGTCATTGTGGTCAATTCAGTCCTGACCTTTATGCGTAACAATGTATGGAAAGATGAAATCACCCTGTGCACAGATAGCATAAAGAAATCACCGGGTAAAGCCAGGCCGTATAATAACCGGGGAGATGCCTTAGTGGATGAGCAGCGATATGATGAGGCCTTGCTTGATTTTGACAAGGCCATTGAGCTCCAGCCAAAATATGCCATGGCGCATTACAATCGGGGTAATCTGTATCAAAAACAAAAAAAATATGAGCTGGCCCTTGCGGATTTTAATAACGCGGTTCGCTACGAGCGTGATTTTGACAAGGCCTACAACAACCGGGGAACTTTATACAAGGAGACCAACCGACTGGATGAAGCGATCGTAGATTATGACCGGGCCATATCCTTAAATCCTGATTATCATATGGCATACAATAACCGCGGATCCGTGTACATCCTTCAAAAACAATACCAGCGTGCGATTGAAGACCTGGATCAGGCCATAGCCTTAAAACCTGATTTCGCTGAGGCTTTCGGTAACCGTGGTATCGCTAAGTTAAAGATGGGAAATACGGATGGATGTGTGGATCTTAAACGATCAGCGGATTTAGGATTTTTACCAGCCGGTGAATTCTACCGCCAATATTGCAAGCTCCAATAAGCATGGACATCCGGTAACTCTTGAATAGTTAATTAATTTTATGCACCAGGATCAAAGGGTATGAATGAAAAACCATTATTGACGATTGTCATGCCTGCTTACAATGAAGCAGAAAACCTGGTAGCCATCCTGCCCCCCTTACTTGAATTCTGTCGCCAGCGAAATTGGAAAATCATCCTGGTCAATGACGGTTCGCTCGACAAGACAAAAGAAATCGT
>DATHZY010000433.1:0-5465 GCA_035458325.1 Saprospiraceae bacterium
ACAGCACTGAGTTTTACGCCATTGATGCCGCTGATTACAATGGTGACGGATTCCAGGATGTCTCTGTGGCCAGTGATGGTTTTGACGTATTACTCAATGATCATACAGGACACTTTTCACTACACTCACAGCAAGGATTAGGATTGGATTTTGGCCTGCAGTCAGGTGATCTCGATGGGGATACAGATGTTGACATTGTCGTGTACCGGTCTCTCAGCGGCCTGTTATATTATGCCAATGACGGTGAGGGAAATTTTGAATTACAGGACACCCTCCTTGCCTCCACAGATATATTCCGATCCTATAGCCTGGAGGATCTCAACTGTGATGGATCATTGGATTTATTTACGTCCATCCCTCAGCAGGGAAAAATGATCCTGATCGAAAACGATGGCCTTGGCCATTTTTCCGAACCATTATTACTTCATCAGCAGCCAGGCGAACTTGTCAGCGCCGTGTCAACTGGCGATCTCAATGCAGATGAAATAGCTGATGTGATATGGGGCCATATTACCATAGGCGCACAACTCAATCAATGCACCAGCGTCGCGGTCGATGACTTGACCACTGACGAGCGTGTGCTCAGCATTTCTCCAAATCCGGCACAAGATTATTTTGTGATTGAAAACAATGGCCCGGTGCCAATTATCACCCGCATATATGATCAGCACGGACATACTGCATTATCTGATTCAGTCATAGAGGCATACGGGACTAAAACCTTTGAACCCCAATACCCGGGCTTATACTACATCATGGCGCATGATCAATCAGGCAGGTTTATTATAACCCGTAAGGTGATGGTGCTTCATCCTTGATTGGATCCCCGGCATCTCACAACTCACAACTCACAACTCACAATCTATCCTGCCTTTTTTCCCATTCATCCCTGTTATTGACGATTCAGCCTTTATTTTTTCCAGGAAAGAGGTTGCCTGGGTATGTTTGCACCGCAATCAAAAGCATTGTGTCAAACGGAATCATCAACACCACACCACATGTCATTAAAACCTCTCTTAACCACCTTACTCGCACTGCCTTTCTTCATGTCTGCACAAGCGCAGGACGCAACGAACAGCCAACTCAGTCTTTACTTTGGACCTGCCACGATCGCACGACAGGATTTGATTTTTTCACCCTTCATACACCAGGATCTGTCACCGCTGGTGGGTGGACTGCAATATGAGAAAACCAAAAAGGTCCATCAGTATCTGCGCCTCGAATATTCCGGTTTTTCGGCAGGACTGGAGACCCCCTATGATTACATCTACAATGGCGAAGTAGAGACGGCCTATCCGCACTCCTTCACCTTCGTCGCCCTCCGTTATGGCAATGGCAGATACCTGGGTAAGAGCGAACATCCTCGATCCATGATCGGTGGTGCTATCAATCTGGATGTGCAGGCCATGAACTATCAATATGGACGGTCCAGTTACTTCGGATACTTTTCGACCATTGGCCTGCATGCCTGGTACAAGTACACTTTACTGGAATCAGAAAAATCAAAGCTCACCGGACGCATCGAAATCCCCCTGGTCTCCTGGCTCGCACGCTCACCCTATCTGATCAATGATGATGAGTTTATAGAAAACACTTTTTCCCACAATGGCTTCAGTACCTTCTTCGCCTTTCTTGGCGACGGTCACATCGCCACCTGGGGTGAGCTACACCGTGCAGATATCGAACTCGAATACCAATACAAGCTCTCCGAAAAATTTTCACTCGGCGCAGCCTGGAGGTTAGCCTTCATCCATGCCGGCAAGCCGGTGGATTTGTTTTCGTATCAGCATAGTCTGAATGTGATGATTGGTATGAAATTGTAAGAGAGTGAGAGAGTGAGAGAGTGAGAAAGTGAGTTGTGAGTTGTGAGTTGTGAATTGTGAGTGAAGATTATTACCTGCCGTTGGAAACGTCTACACGGATTATTACCTGGTACATGAGTTCTTTGTTCCTGCATACGCGGACGCAGGCGCAGCCAGCGCCCAACTTTGCTTTTTTTATAGCGGCCTCAGGCCGCTATGGAGATTTTCCTAAAAATCATTTCGAATAGGTAATGGACTGTCGCTCTAAATTGTCTGAACAACGCGAACGATCTGTTTCATTTACATACAAGACTCAATGGGGCACAACAAATGAAAGAAACAGAACTTGAAACTGAAACAAGCGAGCAAGCAAAACCGGACACCAAAAGCTATGCAGCATGATCAGGTGAGTTTTTAGAGCGACGAGGTTTGGTTGGTGAGCTGTAGCACATGGTTGCGCGAAAGCAGGTCGAACCATGGTTACTTTTTGGGCAATGCAAAAAGTAAACGTATTTCTCTGTGGAACAGAAAAATCACTTATTAAAATAGAAAAATCAATGACACATAAAAACCCATTCATGAAAACCCTTTTTCATACCGCACTATTCAGTGCACTCCTCTTCATCCTGCCAGGATGTTCTACCTTCTTCGAAGCAGAACCGGCTTCTGATCCCGAAGCCCTCTTTGATAATCTATGGACCACCTTCGACCGCGATTACGCCGTCTTCGAAGAGCGCGGTGTCAACTGGCAACAACAATACGATACATACCGTACCCAGGTCAAGGCGAGCACTTCTGATGACGAGCTGTTCAACATATTCACCCAGATGCTGGCGCCGCTGGATGATGGCCACGTCACACTCGTGGCACCCGGTAAAGAGATATGGATATCCAATACCATACGTCGCGAAAAGATCGATGATGAATTGTTCAGCCCGGATGTGATCAGGTCGCAATACCTCGAGGTGGGTTTTGAGACGGATGAGGAGCAGAACTTTATCTACGGAAGAATCAAGAATGAAAACATCGGCTACTTCCACTTTGCCAATGTCGCGGAAAACTTTTTCAGGCTGGAGGATTTCCTCACTACCTATGATGATGTCAATGGATATATCATCGACCTGCGTCACAATGACGGCGGAGACTTCACGTATTGTTTCAGTGAGATCGGAAGACTCGTCGACCAGGAGCGTTTTGTATTCCGCAGCAAGACCAAGAACGGTCCCGGGTACAATGACTTTACCGAGTGGTTTGACTGGAGTATCAAACCCGCCTCTCCCTATGTCAACAAACCCATCATCGTGCTCATCGACCGGTATACGATCAGTGCGGGCGAGCGTGCCGTCATGGCTTTTGACGTACTCCCCAATGTCCTGCTGGTCGGAGAGACCACTAATGGCGGACAGGGTACCCAGATCGGGCGTGAACTCGCCAATGGCTGGTTTTATACCCTCGTGACGCAAAAGGTAGAGCTCGCCAACGGGCAGTCGTATGAAGGTATCGGCCTCGCTCCGGATGTGGAGATGAAAAATACTGCAGTAGAAATCAATGCCGGTGTGGACAGGGTGCTGCAGTATGCGATAGAAGAGTTGAAATGAAAAGCAAGGAGCAAGGGGGCAGCGAAAGCATGTAATGAACGATTGTTACAAATGCGAGAGAGATAGGGTTAATCTGCGCAAATAATTTTTAAAATACATCTGCGTAATCTGCGTTCCAAAGAGGTAATTTGTCTTATGAAAAATTCCTCAGGATACATGTTGATCACGTTGTTGGTCCTCGCCATTCTTTCGTGCAGCAATTTCCAGCCGGAGCAAAAGGAAACGACGCGCTACTATCTCGTCCGACATGCTGAAAAGGCGGTAGATGGTACCGATGATC
This sequence comes from Saprospiraceae bacterium, assembly GCA_035458325.1. Taxonomy (GTDB): domain Bacteria; phylum Bacteroidota; class Bacteroidia; order Chitinophagales; family Saprospiraceae; genus Opimibacter. Next base: position 3,681 of record DATHZY010000433.1, read on the forward strand.
CGGATCTGTCTCCTGCGGGACAAGCACGTGCACGTAAGCTGTTGACGATGCTTAAGCCACATCAAATCGACCGCCTGTATGCCACCCCCTACAAGCGCACACAGCAAACCTTACAACCCCTGGCCGACAAGCATCATCTCCAGATCAACATCTATGATCATCAGGATTCGGCCAGCATCACACGCATGATCGCCGAATGCAAAGGAAAGACTTGTGTCATCGCCGGACACTCCAATACTATCCCACAGCTCGCGAATACCCTGATCGGACAGGAGCTCTACAAGGAACTGGACGAAAGTGAGTACTCCAGGATGTGGGAGATTCTATTTACCGGAGACAAGGTGACCAGGCACGAAGTGATTACGTATTGAAAAAAGATTGGTGGAAGGGCTGAAGGGCTGAAGAGGCAAAAGGGGCTAAAGAGCATAGCGCAGCATATCGTAGCGCAGCGAAGATCCCGCCCCTTACAGGTAGCGGGAGAGCATGTGCAAGGCCGAAGGAAACGATCCCACATGTCGTTTCGGCTCCGCTCAACGACCGGAATTGTTACCCATGACACAGCCTGATTTTTTAACTATTACCCATTCGAAAGACTTTACACTCGTCGTCTCGGCTTCGCTCGAAGACTTCAATGATTTTCGGCACTATTTTCAAGACGTTGAGCGAAGTCGAAACGTCAATGAGCAGGAGCTGTGTCTAGTGTAGAATTAAAAAGAATCTGTGCTCCGAGTAAAAATCCCGGACGTTGAGCGGAGCCGAAACGACCACTCCATCGTGCCGTCTCCGTCAAGTAAACAGATCAACCCATCAACAGATCAACCCCACAACAGATCAACTTATCAACAATTCAAATAGGCGAATCATGCTACCACCACAACTCACCCCCCCGCCCCTCTCTTAGCGAATGAACATACATACGAGAAAGCTCCTGCAAAAGAGAGGGGTGCCTGATTGTGCATGTATCGCCTATTATTGTCATGCGAAGTAAGAAAAAGCATCCAATGGAAGCTTCTTACCTACTAAACCCCTAACCCCCTCAACCCATCAACAGATCAACCTATCAACTGATAAGCCAAATAAGCCAAATAAGCCTATAAGCATTATAAGCCTATAAGCATTATAAGCTCCCTTAAACAACTTTTACCCCCTATAATCGGTTATATCAGGTACAGAACGTGAAAGAACACGGAGAATCAATTTAACCTTTAAAAAAATCAGTCATGAAAAAATCAAACGTAGTCCTTGGCGTATTAGCCGGTGTCGCTGTTGGTGCCCTGGTGGGTATACTTTTTGCCCCCGACAAAGGATCTAATACCCGTAAGAAACTCCGCCGTAAGGGAGAGGATGTCGTCGAAGACCTCAAGGCAAAGGCTCACAACCTGACCGAAAAGGCCAACGAACTCAGCCTGAAGGCCAGCAAGCTGATGGCGAAAGTCAATAGCTCTGTCGATCATGCCCAGGTAGAAGCAAATGACCTGGTCGAGACCGCAAAGAAGAAATTCAGCGACCTGAAACACAATTAAGCTGCTTTTCTATTTGCATGTACTTAGTGGATGTCTGTGCTATACGGTAGCATTAGAAAAATAGGCACAGGGTTTAGCGAGGTGCCCTCCGGGTCGTCTGTTAAGCATCTGTTGTCCTACGACTCCATTGTTTAGAAAGTTTAGAAAATGAAAAGGTTCGTCCGCGAAAGCAGACGGACCTTTTTGTTTTGACGAAAAGTTTTTCCTAACCTAATAAGCCATAAGATTTCTTATAAACTCATCAACAAATAAACCCATCAAC
>DATHZY010000434.1:0-5620 GCA_035458325.1 Saprospiraceae bacterium
TCCGATGCCTATCGTGGAAGGCAACCTCAAACGACTTGAGTTGATGATCAACCATCCGGAGTATAAAGAACAGCTTTGGCACATTGCTACTACGCTTCAAAACGGATTAAAAGAAAGAGGTTTTAATATCGGCGACACGAATACAGTGGTCACACCGGTATACCTCAACGGAACGCCTTTTGAAGCGACCCAATTAGTGCATGACATGCGTGAGTCCTATGGCATCTTCACCTCCATGATCGTCTATCCGGTCATTCCGAAGGGTATGATCCTCTTACGCATGATTCCTACTGCGTCGCATACAGACGCTGATGTACAGCAGACGCTGGATGCATTCTCCGCTGTTTCTGAAAAACTGAAAGCAGGAGCGTATCAGGATAAGGTGTTGAATCCGGTATTGTCATAGCAGTCAGCTATCAGCTATCAGCTATCAGTAAAATAAAAAATGCTTGTGATAAATCACAAGCATTTTTTATTTTATGTTTCACTCTTCACATTTCACTTTTCACTCTTCACTCTTTAATGACTCCATCCTCGATCAGGGCCTCTTTGATTCCGGATTCAAGTGTGTACTGAGGTTTAAAATCCAGTTCGCGTACCATTTTAGAATTGTCTACGCGCCAGTTTCTGGCGGTAATTTCCTTGATTTTGTAGGGACTGACATGAAGGGGTTTCTTCAATATCCGTGCAAGGACAAGCCTGACATGCGCTATTCCGAGCAAAAGGTTTCTGGAAATTTTGATCTTTCTTGTTTTGACTCCCAGATGCCTGGATAGATACTCATTGACGACAGAAGGATCATAGTCATTGCCATCTGATACCACATAAATCTGGCGGTGGACATTTTTATCCAATGCATCCCACATCGCTCGCGCCAGGTCTTTTACGTAGACAAAGCTGACAAGCTGGCCTTTGGGACCTACACGAACTGAAAATCCTTTCTTCACTGCATTCAGTATCACATGGATAAATTTAGTGTCCCTCGGGCCGTAGACCGAGGTAGGCCTGAAAATGATCCAGTCAAGTTCCGGATAAGCCATAATCCTTTTTTCTGCCTCAAACTTACTGATGCCATAGGGGGTAAATGGCTTTGGCTCAGAATCTTCACTGATCGGCTCCATGGTCACCGGATCGCCCGGACCCATAGCCTGCAGGCTACTGATGAAGACAAACTTTTTAAATGCGGGTTGAGTCTCCAGTAAAGTTTTAATAAAAAAGTCGGTGAACTCAACATTGCCTTTGTGAAACTCTTCAATTTTCTCCGGCCTGGTGACCCCGGCGCAATGAATTACATATTCGAATCCACCGGTTTCCTTTGCGAAATTGACCAGGCGCTTGTGGAGTAATTCCCGTTCGGAAAACTCGAGAAAAAATCCCTTGGTCGCGTCTTCAAGCAAAGCCTCTTCAGATTCGTTTCGAAAGCCACCATACACTTCATATCCACGCTTCAATCCCTCTGCCTGCAAAAACCGTCCGATAAACCCGGCTGCGCCTGTCACTAAAACACGTTTATTTTCCATAAGGGGGCAAAGATAAGTGAAGAGTGAAGAGTGAAGAGTGAAAAATGAAAGACGGAGGCGAAGGCTGAGGCGAAGGCGAAGGAGGGGGCCTGATCACCATTATCAGAAAACATGACAAAGGTCATTTAAAGTGTCATTATTCTTTGAGACTTTGGTCAGGTGATATTAAACCTCAAGGGAAATGAATGAATTGATCAGGATCCTATGCACCTCAAGCTGAATTAGATGTACAGCACCACTGCATTCCAAAAACTTCCATTGTTTTCACTCTAAGCTTACCTTTATCCCTATGAATGAAGACATGAAGACCTTCCATTGTTTTGCCCCTAAATCCCCTGAAGGGGACTTAATTCCATATTTGACATATCATCCTATTTCCCTATGAATGAAGACCTAACGTCCTTCCAAAAAGCCATAACAACCGGTTTGCCTTCTATTTTACCTGACTATTTCGGGAGAGATTCGACCATGCAGCATGCCCCGGTGCGGAGTATCAGCAGCCTGAGCATAGAGGAGCGAAGACTGGCGCTGGCCAATGCGCTGAGGTATTTTCCCGAAGCATTACATGCGGAGCTTGCCCCTGAATTTGCTGAAGAGCTGATCCAGTATGGTCGTATCTACATGTACCGATACAGGCCCTCCTACCCCATGCATTCAAGGCCTATCGACCACTATCCGGCCCGTTGCAGGCAAGCAGCTGCCATCATGCTGATGATACAGAACAACCTTGACCCGCTAGTTGCCAAATATCCGCACGAGCTGATTACCTATGGCGGTAATGGTGCCGTGTTCCAGAACTGGGCTCAGTATCTCCTGGTGATGAAATACCTGAGTGAGATGACAGAAGAACAAACACTGGTTTTGTATTCGGGTCATCCCCTTGGTTTATTTCCATCCAGTCCAAAGGCTCCACGAGTTGTAGTAACCAATGGGATGATGATCCCCAATTATAGTTCAAAAGAGGACTGGAATAAGTTCAATGCCATGGGGGTCACGCAATACGGTCAGATGACGGCGGGTTCCTTTATGTATATCGGCCCACAGGGCATCGTGCATGGCACAACGATCACGCTGCTCAACGCAGGACGATTAAAGGGACTGGGCACCAATAACCTGAAAGGAAAGGCATTTGTCACCTCCGGACTTGGTGGTATGTCAGGTGCGCAGGCAAAAGCGCTCATTGTTACCGGGGCTACCGGGATTATCGCAGAAGTAGACCATGATGCAATCCGTCAGCGAATCGCAGATCACTATATCAGGGAAGAAGATGTGTTTACTGATCTGGATACCATGCTGACGCAATTCGTAAAGTCCAAAAATGCTAAAGAAGCCAGGTGTTTTGTATATCATGGCAATATCGTAGATGTGTGGGAAAAACTTGTCGTTAAGCATATTCATATCGAACTTGGTTCTGACCAGACATCGTGCCACAATATTGACCATCTTGGCTATTGTCCGGTGGAATGCACGTTTGAAGAAGCGAAAAAATTAATGGACGATGACAAGGAGGGATTTGACCAGGCTATCAAGCGGTCATTACGTCGTCATGTAGATGCCATCAATGTGATGTGCAGCAGGGGGATGTACTTCTGGGATTATGGCAATGCATTCCTGTTTGAAGCAGCGAGGGCGGGAGCTGACATCATGGATCCGCACAAACCATCAGGATTCAAATATCCTTCCTATGTAGAAGACATCATGGGACCGATGTGTTTCGATTACGGATTCGGTCCATTCCGCTGGGTGTGTACTACAGGTGATACAGAAGATCTCATGACTGCTGACAACCTGGCGGCAGCGCAGATCCGTGAAATGCTGACCACCTGTCCTGTTGAAATAAAAAGCCAGTGGGAAGACAATCTTCAATGGATTGAAAGTGCAGGGGCGAATATACCCGCGGTGGGTAGTAAATCAAGGATCCTGTACGCTGATGCAGACGGTCGCATTGCCATCGCACGGAGGTTTAACCGGGCGATCAGGGAAGGGGTGCTAAAAGGGCCTGTTGTCCTGGGTAGGGATCATCATGATGTGAGTGGCACAGACAGTCCATGGCGGGAGACAGCCAATATCTATGACGGTTCAAAATTTACCGCTGACATGGCGATCCACAATGTGATCGGAGATGCGATGCGGGGTGCCACCTGGGTGAGCATCCACAATGGAGGCGGAACCGGATGGGGTGAGGCGATCAATGGTGGCTTCGGGTTGGTCCTGGACGGCAGTGAGGCGAGTGATGAAGCCTTACAGTCTATGTTACATTGGGATGTCAACAACGGTATTGCCCGTCGCGCATGGGCGAGGAATCCACATGCTATGTCAACGGCGATGGAGGCTATGAAGAAAGAAACGCGACTGGAGATTACGATGCCCAATCTGGTGGATGAGCACATCATCAAGAAGTATTTTGAGGTGTAAGCAGTGTGAGAGAGTGAGAGAGTGAGAGGTAAGAGGTAAGAGAGTAAGAGGTAAGAGAGTAAGAGAGTGAGAGAGTGAGAGGTAAGAGAGTAAGAACTTGATGGAGGGAGAACGTGACGAACAGTATAATTAGATTCATTACATTTTTTTAACTTGTCGGAATGTACAAAATCAGGGCTCTGCTCATTGTGATTTCGGCTGTATTGATCAGCACCATTTTGCATCTGCATGTGTTCACGCTTCCGATCCAGGGAAAGGATACATGGCGCCAGAGCAAGACGGCATGGAATATCCGGTACTTTGTCAGGCATGATGCGAATATTTTAAATCCGAGGCAGCCTTTCCTGAATGGCGAGAGCAATATCGTGCGGTATGAATTCCCGCTCATGCAATGGTCGATTGCCATGGTGGAGAAAGTCACCGGTGAACACGTCATCGTCATGCGACTAATGGTCTACCTGATCAGCCTGCTGACGCTCCTGGCGGTATTCAGACTCACGATGACCCTGACAGATCATAAGGACATAGCCGCCATAGCCGTGTGGATATTTGCCTTTATGCCGACGTTCTTCTATAATGCCACCAGTATTATGCCGGATGTGCTCGCGTTGTGCTTTGGAATGTTCTACGTGTTTTATTTTTTCAAACATCTGAAATCTAACAAGCGATCTGATCTGTATTATGCGGCTTTGTTTATTGGACTGGCCGGGTTGGTCAAGCTTCCGTTTATCCTGCTGGGCATATTGTCATTGATACGAGCCGTTGAACTCATGTTTAAAGCCGAGCCCAACCGCTGGCAGGAAGTGTTTCGATATGCATCGGTAAAAGCGCTTGCCTTGCTGCCTGCCTTGGCTTGGTATGCGATGGTGATACCTGAGTGGAAAGACAACAATATCACCGATGGATTTATCACAAATTTTGTGGGATGGCCATTATTTATTGAGTTTTTTAAGAATCAGATGAAGGTCAATTTTCCAACTGAAATCCTCAATATTCCAGCCTTGCTACTCTTCCTGGCAGGGATTTTCATTATTATTAAAACGAAGAAGATTTTATATGCCCGCCCGATGTATTTCTTTATTCCACTTTTGGTCCTGTTTATGTATTTCTTATATATACTCAATGTGATCCGGGAAGGGCATGAATATTACCATATGCCATTCTACCCTATCCTGATGCTTCCTATTATCGTGGCTGTTCATCAGGCATGGCAAGGCAAGCTGACGGCTAAAGTGATTACCGGATTACTATTGATAGCTATGCCCTTTGTATGCTGGAATCAGGAAAAGGATTATTGGGATGTGAAGTATGCATATTTCAACGAGGACTTTTTCAAATGTCGTGAAGAACTTGAAAAAATCGGTACGCGGGATGAAAAGGCTGTGTTTATCAATGATAAGTCACTTGCCATACTGCCTTATATCGCTGATAAGAGCGGCTATATTTTCTGGAATGATTATCTGCCGGTACTATGGCTCAAAGACATGTACAACAGCCTTGATGTCCGGTATATATACTCTGATTCAAGGATCATCGAGGAACAGGAAGGCTTTAGCGAATGTGTGTCTGAAATCGTATTTGAATGCGGCACCCTAAAGGTCTTCAAGCTAAAAGGTGGGGAGGAGACGAAGTAGCTTTAGAGGTATGATTCATGATTAATCATCTGCACTGCTGCATCCTCCATG
>DATHZY010000435.1:0-3335 GCA_035458325.1 Saprospiraceae bacterium
CCATGACCAGGTGTTGCAAGAACTTAAAGCAGCAGGTCTCGACTCGCTGCCGGGAGCCGGAGCAGAAATACTCAACGACCGTGTGCGCAGACTGATTTCCAAAGGCAAATGCGGCGCCCAGGAATGGCTTGATATCATGCGGGCTGCTCATCGCACCGGACTGACCACTTCCGCAACGATGATGTTTGGACACATCGAAACGCTCATGGAACGTATGGAGCATCTGGTTGATATCCGAAAGGTACAGGCAGAGAAGCCGGAAGGGTCTGTAGGATTCCTAGCCTTTATTCCATGGCCATTTATGGATGATGGAACCTTACTCAAGAAACTGAAACGTGCGCGCAATCAATGCACCGCTGACGAATACATCCGCATGATTGCTATCAGCCGCATCATGTTGCCTAACATCCTCCATATCCAGGCATCATGGCTTACTGTCGGTAAACAAACTGCTCAGATATGCCTGCATGCAGGTGCGGATGACATGGGTAGTATCATGATCGAAGAAAATGTAGTGTCTGCTGCCGGAGCACCCTTCCGCTTTACCGCCAATGGTATCCAGCAAGCTATACGTGATGCAGGATATACTCCACAACTCAGAGACCAACAATACAGAGAGCGCGAATTACCGCTCCATATCGAACAGCAGGAGCTCAACCCCTCCACCATGATCATCGACTGATGCCCATCCACACCGATGAATATCAATTAGTACAAGAAGCGGCAAGCGCTATAAAGCGAAGGATGCCTTTTATTCCGAAAGCCGGGATTATTCTTGGTACAGGATTAGGTGGTTGGGTCAACTCAATAGACATCATCGAAGAGATCAGCACGAGTGAAGTACCGCATCTGGTCTCCCCAAAGGTGGTCTCGCATAAAGGAAGGATATCTTTTGCGGTGATCAATGATGTGCCGGTTGCGATACTAGCTGGCAGGATTCACTACTATGAAGGTCATGAGATGAATGAAGTCGTACGGCCTGTACGTGTATTACGTGAAATAGGTTGCACACATCTGGTGACGACAAATGCAGCAGGCGGTCTTAACCCTGCATACAACGGAGGTGACATCGTGATCATCAAGGACCATATCAACCTGATGGGGGTCAATCCGCTGAGAGGGCCTAATGAAGAAAAATGGGGTCCGCGCTTCCCTGATATGATGCATGCCTACGATCGTTTCTGGATGGCCTTTGCGAAAACACAAGCTGAGAAACTTGGACTCAATATCCATACAGGGGTATACGCGGGAAATGCAGGACCTAGCCTGGAGACACCTGCAGAATATGAATACCTGCATAGGATAGGTGCTGACCTGGTAGGCATGTCAGCAGTGCCTGAAGTGATTGCTGCACATCACATCGGTTTGAAAGTACTGGCGATTTCCGTGGTATCAAACGTCTGTTATCCTCCGGAACGAATACAGGAGACAAGTGTTGAAGATGTCATACGGATGGTAGAAACCAGTGCCCCTGATGCAGGAGCACTGGTTCAACAATCTTTATCCTTTTGTATTCATTGATTACTGGACCATCAGGGTCCTGGCATAGAGTGCGTCACCGATAGTACATTGCACTACATATGTGCCGGGTGTCCAGTTGGAAACGTCGACCCTTTGCTGGGCACTACCGCCTGACATTTTTCCTTTTTCATCATATCGCATCACTCCATCCACAGCATAGACCTGTAACCCATAGTCACCGTCCTCCCCTGCCAATTTTATCGTACAAATTTGATTTGCAGGGTTGGGGAATATTTCAAACGACAGGGATGGTGCCGGATTCTCTGTTTCTTTCTCCGGGAACCAAACCTTATCATTCGGGTTATAGATCATCATCACCCATTGGTTGTCTGCCAGGCGGCCGGGCAAGTGGCTGAGATGTTCCTTTGATCCGATGTAATCCCAAATCAAATTATAATCTTTTGCATTTCGGATGGCGACACATTTATTATCAACGATAAAAGACGGGCGAGTGTATCCAAAATTAAATTGGTCGCCGAAGTTACTGAGCAAGGTAGCATTATTGATGAGCATACTTCGCGCAGAACTCCGCTGGATGACCAGATCCTTGTTTTGCTTCCTCGGAATATTACCAATAAAGGCGTACTTCTCCCCTATGAGAAAATAATCCACCGGGAGCTTCTTCCTTATCGATTGCACATTAGCCGGAGTGAATGGCCTTTCTAACAAAAGATCTACTTCATCAAAAAATTCCTGATCAGCATTTTGGAGGTCCAGCAGGAGTTCAATTTTTCCATTAAAATCAATTGCATACAATTGATCCGTATAATCCGGATTGTAATACACCTTGTCTACATCCACCTGGAAACGCTGGGATGTAAAATAGGGTGCCTTGAATGTAAGGGCTGATAGAGGAAACAAGCGATGGAGCACATTAAACTGAGCATCCGTAATTGTGATGGCAGTGGGTAATGCACTCTCATTTGCTCGGGCGCCATCACTGGCCAGATAAAAGATGTATCTATCTGATGTCGGTGAGTAAGCGAAATAGAGGAAATGAAATCCAACTTCCCTATCTACCTTCTTATCTCCGTCAAGATCGTACACCGAGATACGTTTATGCTTACTATCTCCAATAAGTATCTCCCGCTGTTGAGGATTTATATGAATATCTGACACTGCCCCTGGTTCTAAATCAAACTCAATCCTCTGCTGAAAATGCCCTGCACGATCAAAGACCAATACGCCGGGCACACTGTCTAAGGTTGGAATAAAGATCTGCTTATCTGTGAAAAAGGGCTGCCGCGCATGATGCACCTTTATTCCCGGAGGAATATGATCCATCAGGATGTACACCGGGGTATTCCACATTTCGGCAAACATGGGTCCGTTGTCAGGAAATACGTCGGGATTAGAAATGGAAACGCGGGACTTACCAGTTTCAGTTTTATTACCGGTAGTCAGCTCACTTGTCTGGCAGCTCAAATTCCTTTGAACTAAAAATATCAAACTGCCGATAACAAGGATTGAGATGAGAAATGAAATTGTACTTGTTTTCATGGTTTAGTTTTTTTAGAGTTTGCAGTTTAGCATCTACCACCAGGGCAGCATGAGTCACAATTGGAAGGATCCTCTTCACAGTCTCCAAGGTCTCTGGTACAATCAAAAGGACCACCCCATTTACAGTAAAAATAAAGTGCAAAACCACTGCAAGCATAGCCGTTGCCATCCGAACAACAACAAATCTGAGTTTCCGATCCGGGACATTTATCCATAATCAGATACCATCCGCCAACGACAGGCGGGGATGGCTTTTCAGTCACAATGGAAGTAGGCTGATCAGTCATCAACTGACCTTCGGTACCCGCATCATG
>DATHZY010000436.1:0-6725 GCA_035458325.1 Saprospiraceae bacterium
TGAGGGTATCCTGTACATCCCTGTACGCCCAACTCACCATCACCGTCACTTCCGTGCCATCATCTACACCTCCGAATGCCGATATCTTCATCGCCGGCAGCTTCAATGGATGGGATCCAGGTGATCCATCTTATATCCTGACAGATCATCAGGACGGTACTTACTCGATCACATTCTCTCCATCTCCGGGCCTCCTCGAGTTTAAATTTACACGAGGTAGCTGGGCCACTGTGGAAGGAACTGCCCAGGGAACCTTTATTCCAAATCGCACTTACAACTATGTGGGTGGTACGCAAAGCACCTCATATGCAATAGCCGGTTGGGAAGACAATCCCGGCGGCATATCCACCGCCGAAGAAAATGTGGAGATCATCGATGAAGCCTTTTTTATTCCGCAACTCAACCGCACAAGGCGTGTGTGGCTTTATTTACCTCCTGATTATGCCACCACGACTAAAAGATATCCAGTCATCTACATGCAGGATGGGCAGAATCTCTTTGATGTGCTGACGAGTTTTTCAGGCGAATGGAAAGTAGATGAATCCATGAATGATCTCTTTGACACCGGAGACTATGGCGCCATCGTGGTGGGCATTGACAATGGCGGTGGTGAACGTATCGATGAATATTCTCCATGGGTCAATCCCAATTATGGTGGCGGCGATGGTGAGGCTTATGCGGATTTTCTTGCGACTACCTTGAAGCCCTACATTGACAGCACCTATCGTACTTTATCAGGACGTGAATACACCGCGATTGCCGGTAGTTCACTAGGCGCCAATATCTCCATGTATGCTGCGATCGAACATCAGGATATATTCAGCAAGGTGGGCATCTTCTCCCCTGCCTTCTGGTTTTCTGATTCTTCTTTCATCCATCTGCAAGCCAAGGGCATCACACAAGACCTTCGGGTGTATTTTGTTGCCGGCCAGAACGAAAGCTCCACCATCATCGCGGATATGATGGCGATGTATGACGCGCTCATTGATGCCGGACAAGATGAAAGTGAAATGTACTTCCTTAGCGAACCTGATGGCGCACATAGTGAGTGGTTCTGGGCCCGTGAATATCCAGATGCATATGAATGGCTCTTTGATGAACTCATATTAGCAGATCAATCCATTCCTGCAAAATATTGGACGATCTTCCCTAATCCGGTGAGTGACTACATCTTCATTAGTACTTCGGATAAAGAGTTAACCTACGCTATCTATACAATCACCGGACAACTGCTCCTTACAGGGACCATGCAAAACGGAAGCATAGACACATCAGGATTAGCTCCAGGCTTATTTTATGTACAGCTTCGTGATACAGATCTTCAGACGGTGCACGTCTCGCGATTTGTTAAACGCTAAGCTTCCTTTTTTTAAATTGCATACATGAAAGTAGCCATCACCGGGGCCACCGGTCATATCGGCGGCGTGATCGTCCGTGAATTGCTGCACAGAGGACATACGGTGAAGGCCTTAGTCCGCGGACATGACAACAAATCCTTGATTGGATTAGATGTTGAAAAAATCCAGGGAGATCTGCATGACCACCTTGCCCTGGAGCGTTTAATGAAATCCTGCGATGCTCTCATCCATGCCGCAGCCCTGATCTCCATCGATGGCGGCATGAAAGGCCTTGTTCACCACACCAATGTTGAAGGCACAAGAAATGCCATGGATGCGGCCAAAGCAGCCGGTATAAAAAGAGTGATTCACATCAGTTCTGTCCATGCCTATGCTCAACATCCGCTTGATGATATATTCGATGAGCGACGATCACCCGCCAGTGATAAAACCTTTGCCTATGATCGTTCGAAAAGAGACGGACAGGCGCTCGCCCTCTCGTATGCATCAGCTGACATGAAAGTGTTAGTCGTCAATCCGACCTCTGTTGTTGGTCCGTTTGATTTCAAACCATCCAAACTTGGACAAGCGATCATCAATATGTCAACCGGTAAATTACCTTTTGTTTTCAAGGGCGGATTTGATTTCTGCGATAGTCGAGATGTCGCCTACGCGATCGTCAATGCACTCACCATGGGCAGGAGTGGTGAAGCATACCTGCTGGGTGGGGGTTGGTACAGCCTCACCGAATTTGGGCAGATCCTTTCTGAAGTTTCAGCGCAAAAGAATAAACCCATCGCCCTGCCCACCACCTTAGGCTGGATCGGTCTCCCGTTTATCTATGGCTTCGCGAGAATGACCAAATCAGAGCCACTCTATACAAATGAAGCCCTGGTCGCAGTATCCGAAGGGCACCGCCTTATCAATTGCATGAAAGCCAAAACTGAATTACAATATGTCAACAGGCCACTGCGCGAATCCCTGGCAGACACCTGGTCATGGTTTAATGAAAATGGATATCTTGGTTAACTATTGAGGCCACATCATGTTGGCTATTTATCAAATCCACCTCTGTTTATTACATGTACGCTCCCTTGATTTCTTACCAAACCTACCAGGGGATACTTTTTTCCTGGATCGCTGTTGCCATTATCGTATTTATTGTGCTCCTCCGTGTCACTGCACCTTACGGTCGACACACTACAGCCAAATGGGGGCCACAGATCAATAACCGGTTAGGATGGATCCTGATGGAAGCTCCGGTCCTGATCCTTGTACTCACCTTTGCGATCACATCATGGGATGTACAGACTACGATCACCCTCACAATGATCGGATTGTTCTGCTTCCATTATATCAACAGGACACTGATCTTTCCGTTCCGCCTCCATACGCGGGGCAAAACCATGCCCTTGTTAATTGTTGCATCAGCTATCTTCTTCAACCTGATGAATGGATTTTCACTTGGTTACTATTTCAAATACTTTGCGGACTATCCGCAGGATTGGTTTCTGGATATCCGGTTTATCCTTGGACTCGCTTTGTTTCTTATAGGCCTTGCCATCAATTGGAAGGCGGACAACGAATTGATCCATCTGCGCAAACCCAATGAAACACACTATGTAATCCCACAGTCAAAGTTGTTCAGGCATATCAGTTGTCCTAACCTCTTTGGTGAACTGATCGAATGGCTGGGCTTTGCGATCCTTTGCTGGAATTTGCCTGCCTTGACCTTTTTTATCTGGACTTCAGCCAATCTCATCCCCAGGGCACTCTCCCATCACCGATGGTATAAGGAAAAATTCAATAACTATCCTCCTGAGCGTAAGGCGATTATTCCATTCCTGGTGTGAAATGTGAAAATCCCGATAACATTTAAGATATTGCGACCAAGCGTAGAATTAAACAAGAGGACAATAGATGACTGAATTTGACTGGCATTCCTTACTTCAGCCGCAGTGGTATGTAGCTAATGGTGGCGTATGGATCATCCTCCTGATCGTTTTTGCAGAGACCGGTTTATTCATGGGTTTTTTCCTGCCCGGTGATTCATTACTGTTTGTATCCGGTATCATGTGGCGGGAGCTGGAGGCTGGATTTTTCAACCTACCCTTTGTCTTCATCATGGTGTTGATATCGATATTTGCGATATTGGGCAACCAGGTCGGATATTGGTTTGGGAAAAAGATTGGCCCGGCGATGTACTCCTGGAAAGACCGCTGGTACTTTAAACAAAAATACCTTCAACAGGCAAGGATATTCTATGAAGAGCATGGGGCCAGTGCCATCTTCATGGCCCGCTTTCTTCCTTTCGTAAGAACCTTTGCCCCTATTGTAGCGGGCATCGTCCAGATGGACAAGAAAAAATTTTCGGCGATCTCTATCATCAGTGCCTTCGTCTGGGTATTTAGTATGATGCTGGCCGGCCGTTATCTGCACCAGTTGTTACTAAGTCAGTTTAACTATGATCTCACCGATGACCTGGAGTTGATCGTCCTGGGCATCATCTTTGTATCCATTTTACCTATTCTGTACAAACTGCTCCAGAATAAATTGAAGGAGCGTAAAGCTGAAAAGGAAAAATTAAGCTGATTTTTTCTAACAAGTCGTTCTTCTCGCACTATGCTGCTCACTCAAAGTTGACATAGGGTTTTTTACTATCTTACTACCTAACCTTTCTACCTATTCGCATTTAATAGTCTTTCATCATGAAACCCAGGCTGAGCAAGTTTATCATCCGTACGATACTCAACCCAAAGGCTAAGAATGGGGACCCGATAGGGCATTATTCGGATTATGACCTGGCGAAAGGCTGGTATGAGTTAAAACTTTTGACCAGGGGATTGGTGATGGACATTGGCTTGATTGCCATTGGCGTGATTTCAGCCGGATTTGGATTGAAGGGTTTCTTGTTGAACAATGGATTCTTAGATGGTGGTGCGACAGGTATTTCCCTTTTACTTGCCAAGCTTACCGGTGTATCTCTGTCTGTCCTTTTGTTATTGGTCAACCTTCCCTTTTTGATCTTAGGCCTGAGGGTCATCGGAAAGGCTTTTACTATAAAAGCAATGTTAGCGATTATCGGGCTGGCGATTGTGGTTGCCTTCGTACCCTATCCGGAAATCACTAATGACAAACTCCTGATCGCTGTCTTCGGTGGATTTTTCCTGGGCACGGGAATCGGATTATCGATACGGGGTGGAGCCGTCATTGATGGCACGGAGGTCCTGGCCATTGCTGTCAGCAGGCGGGTAGGATTATCTATCGGTGACGTCATCCTGATCATCAATGTGATTGTCTTTTCATTTGCCGCCTATCTCGTCAATATCGAAACGGCCCTATATGCCATGCTGACATACCTTGCAGCTTCCAAAACAGTAGATTTCCTCCTGGAAGGTATTGAGGAATATACCGGAGTCACCATTGTCTCTATCAAAGCAGAAGAAATAAAACGGATGATCTCGCTCGAATTGAATTACGGCGTTACGGTCTTCAAAGGAGAGCGTGGTTTTGGAAAAACCGGTGAGAAACATTTTGATTCCAACATCCTCTATACGGTCCTCACCCGTCTCGAAATCAGCAGGCTGAAGAAGGAAGTACAACGGATCGACCCAAATGCCTTTCTGGTGATGCACAGTGTAAAAGATACAGTGGGTGGTATGACAAAAAAACGCAGGCATAAGCACTGATCGCTACAGGTTGAATCACTACATTTACCTGAATATCTTTTCACCACCACTTATTACCGTGTATGAGTACTACATCACATTCAAGCCTTATCCGTTCTTTGGGTCTGGGATATGTCATTGTCTTCATTGTCGCCAATATCATTGGATCCGGTGTCTATAAGAAAGTCGCGCCGATGGCGGACCAGCTCAATTCGTCCGGATGGGTGCTCATCGCATGGATCCTGGGTGGATTAGTCACCTTGTTTGGTGCGCTCAGCAATGCAGAGATCGCGGGGATGCTGGCGGATACCGGGGGTGAATATTCCTATTTTAAAAAAATCTACAACCGCTTCCTGTCCTTCATGTTTGGCTGGGCTAACTTTTCAGTCATCCAGACTGCGGCCATTTCATCGCTGGCTTATGTATTCGCGCAATCATTACAATCCGTAGTCAACATCCCTCCCATTTTACCCCATCTTGAAGAAGTTTCACTCGGAGGTGTCTTCTATCCTTTTGCCGATCTGTCGACAAAACTGACAGCAGTAGCCTTGATCATCATTCTCAGTATCATCAATACAAAAAGTATCAAGTCGGGTGCTACGCTCAGCAACATCATACTCTGGTTGGTGTACATTGGTCTGGCTACTATTGTCATTTTTGGATTGACGAGTTCTCAATCGGATATCACGCGTAGTTTTGAATTTATCACCCCGGTCGACAAACCTATTACCATCAGTGCATTGTTTACTGCCATGCTCGCTGCCTTCTGGGCATATCAGGGATGGTCTTCAATCGGGTATATCGGAGGAGAAGTAAAGGATGCCAATAAAAATATTCCGCGCGGAATTGCGATTGGTGTACTCCTGGTCATTGCGATCTACCTGATCGTCAACATCACATATATGTCAATCCTACCGATTGACAAGCTCAAAGACATACATGCTGCAGGTAATCAGATCGCAGCGATAGAAGTCATCAAGGCGATATGGGGCACTGGTGGCGTCATGTTTATCTCCATCCTGATCCTCGTCACTACGCTTGGATGTACACATGCCACCATCTATGGTAGCGCAAGGCCATACTATGCGATGGCTAAGGAGGGTTTGTTCTTTAAGTTTATGTCCAAACTCAATTCTTCCCACGTGCCTGCCAATGTGGTTTGGATCCAATGCTTATGGGCATGCCTGTTAGTCTTCTCCGGATCATTTGACCAGCTCACGGACATGGTAATCTTTGCTGTGTTTATTTTCTATGGTGCAACGGCAGCAGGTGTATTCATTCTCCGCCGGAAAATGCCTGATGCGCACAGGCCATATAAAGTCTGGGGCTACCCATATGTCCCCGCGATCTTTATTCTCTTCTGCATCGGCTTGCTGGTCAATACGATCGTGACGCAGCCGCGCGAAGCGATTTTGGGGATGTTGCTGATTTTGTCTGGTGTTCCGTTTTATTGGTGGTTTTCGAAAAAGCAGAGAGCATAGAGCATAGAGCATAGGGCAGTCTGGTTGCATGGAGCCTGGAGGCTCCTGTGTGTGATTATCGAATAGCCTTTGATTTTTGTTGATGCTACTATCCGCAGCCGGAGGCCACGAATAACATATATTTATTTTTGTAAAAAAAAATATATGTTATGACTTTTACTCTATGCGCAATACGCTATGCCGCCCTATGCTCTATGCTCTATGCTCTCTGCTTTTTCGAAAACCACCAATAAAACGGA
>DATHZY010000437.1:0-3448 GCA_035458325.1 Saprospiraceae bacterium
GTTTCCTTACCTCTTCCAGATATTGCGCCGTCCATTCAGCTGCGTTTTCGTTGAGTTTGTTTTTATTGTTATCTACAACATTATTTAAAAAAACTATGTTTTTTTCTGCTTCGTCCAGTAAGAATATTTCGCTCAGCAACAGCCCTGTAAATATCTGCCTAGCGCCCTGAAACCTTTCAGCCAGTGAGCCTTTTGGTGCCAACGCATGCTGACCTTCCACCACTTTTTGATTACAATGGATCGCAGTGGGTGGAATTTTTGACAACAGCACAATCCCTTCAAGTGAAGTGCAGCGGCTCAGAGCTACGTAAACCTGTCCACTGCTGAAAGACGAAGCAGCGTCAATCAATACCTTATCAAAAGTGAGCCCCTGGCTTTTGTGAATGGTGATGGCCCAGGCCATCCGCAGGGGATATTGGATAAACCTGCCTAATACTTTTTGTTCTAATTTTTCATCAGATCGGTTGAGCGTATATCGCGTGTTCTCCCATGTTTCTTCAAATACTTCAATTTCTTCGCCATCGCAGTTTACCGTTATTTTATCATTGCTAAGAGAAGATACGATGCCGATCTTTCCATTAAAGTACTTTTTTGTAACTGTATCATTTTTAATAAACATAACCTGCATGCCTTCTTTCAAAATCAACTCTGCATCGGCGGGGTAAAGATTTTCCGGAAATTCATCTTCTATTATGGCTTTATAGGTAAAAGAAGGAGTATTAAGTTTGTTCCGTTTTGAAAAATTGATGCTATCTGCCTGGTTGTTGTGGGAGGTGAGTGTAATGTATTTGTCTTCTGTGTTAGGGTGAAAATCGGGAATGAAACGAAGGTTTAATGCATCATAGTCTTCTTTCTCCAAGACGTTATTGCGTACTTTATTCAGGAGTGATACAAAACTTTCTTCTTTCTGCCGGTAGATTTTATCGAGTTCGATCAGCAAGGGCATTTGTTCTTTTACGGCGTTGCTGGCAAAGAAGAATGGAGAGTCGTAATAATTTGTGAATACTTCCTCCCACTCATTCCTTGTGACTACAGGGGGTAACTGGTATAGATCGCCGATGAACAATACCTGGACGCCACCAAACGGGGAAGAGTGGTTTCTCCTTACACTTCTTAAAATAGTGTCAATTGCATCCAGTACATCGCATCGCACCATGCTGATCTCATCTATGACCAACAACTCTATCTTGCGTAGCAATTGTATGCGTTGCTTTTGATAACGGATTTTGCTCAGCAATTCCTGGCGATTATTGTCTGTTGGCAAAAAAGGATGAAATGGCAAATGGAACAAACTATGCAGCGTAACGCCACCCGCATTGATGGCCGCTACGCCGGTAGGCGCTGCCACCACCATGTTTTTGGATGAATGTTCAACGAGGTACTTTAAGAAAGTGGTTTTCCCGGTGCCTGCTTTACCTGTAAGAAAAACACTTTCATTCGTTTCAGTTATAAATCGGTATGCCAGGTCAAATATTTCATTTTTTTCCACACTATCCATAAAATGGTTTTTCCATCTGATATAGAAATTTCAACCGTTTCTTTAGTCTTGGGTTAACACGTAATGATTTATAATAGATTATTTGTATCGTGAAATCGTGTTTTCAAATTTAGTAATTATGGCAGTATTTGTACCTGTGTTTTTCACGGAGATTTGTTAGTGCCTGATACTTGATTATTTCGTACTTTTCTATACTTTCAAAAGTAGATTTTGACTAGAATAACCAGATTCTATGTGTATCTCAGGTACACCACTGCATTAATATTCGGTGTCTGAGGTATGATTAGCTTGCTATCTGGAAACACAGAAGCTGCAAAAATTCTGATATTAATAGCGGTAATTGGGTCCTTATTTGCGGAGCTTTGGTTATTGCTATTTTGTTGCAGGTAAACTATAGACGATTTGAATCAAGTGGCAGCAACTTCAAATCCGCGTATGATAGAAGCGAAAGGTTTTTTGACGCAGTTTGATTGTATGCCAAAATGTAGAATATCTCCCCTTGAGAATCCAACAATATTTTCCGCTGCTGAACCTCAGGTAGTGCCAGGCCTTACATAGAATAGTTTACTTTGATATATCAAGGTGCTGCCGTAAATTGATTAAACAGGGGGTATTGGGGACTAGCAAATACATTACACAAATCCACTAACAACCTAAATTGGGTTAGCATGAAAATACAAGTCAAACAATGGATATTCTTATTCATGGTATTATTGACAGCGACATCCGGCACAGCACAACAAATTTCGAAAGAAGAACTGATCTTCCTTACGCCTGATTGGAAGGGCGAAAGATTCCCTGACGGAAGACCAAAAGTGCCGGACGAAATTATCAGCCGCATGAAACTGGTGACGTTGGAAGAAGCCTGGGCAGTGTTAAAGGGAGAGAATTTCAAACATCAGTACGACGATGGCTGGCAGGTGATCAATCCCGATAGTGTGTTGGTAGGACGTGCTGTAACGGCCACCTTTGTACCTGGCCGTCCTGACATCCATCGGGTAATTGATGACAGGGGACATACAAAGGATGGTCGAGTAAAGTCACAGAATTCCTGGACCATCGACCTGCTCCAAAAGCGCGATGTGTATGTGGTAGATCAATTCGGCGCCCATGAAGATGGTCCTACGATTGGCGACAACCTTGGGAATTCAATCTTTACTAAAACGGGAAACGGGATTGTATATGATGGTGCCATTCGTGATATTAATGGACTAAAAGAGATAGGTGGATTTACTTCTTATTTCAGGACATACCATCCTTCGCATCACCTCAATAATCCGAAGGGAGAGTTGAATACTACGCTTGTGGGAATTAACAGACCTACGAGGATCGGGAAAGCCACTGTTATGCCCGGCGATATTGTTTTGGCGAGGGATGGGGGAGTGATTTTTATTCCACCACACCTGGCGGAAAAAGTGGTAAAGACGTCTGAAATTGTTCGGCTGCGTGATATGTTTGGTCATCAGCGATTGCGGGAACAGAAGTACACGCCCGGGCAGATCGATAGTCGCTGGTCGGATGAGATCGAAAAAGATTTTTCGAACTGGTTAAACCAGTATATTGATAAGCTACCTGTACCTAAATCGCAGATACAAGAGTATTTAAAAACCAGGACCTGGTAAATATCTTTCTACCATAAATACGCCCCATTATGAATGGCAGACGAAAATTCCTTGGCTCCACCGCCCTTGCCGCAGCTGCAATGAATCCGATTACCTCTTTTGCTTCCGGATTTCACTCCGCGATAGAGCGAACTCCAAAAGCATCGGCACCATCGGACCTGAAGATCACACAGATCAAGTGTGGGTATATTCGGGGAGGCCATTCGTTATTTGTAAAGATTTATACCAATCAACAGGTTTGGGGATGCGGTGAAGGGGTTGACGCTACACCAGGGACATATCACCTGGTGAAGATGTTTGAAGAGCGATTGAAGGGAAAAAATCCATT